>CAZRSM010000347.1:0-12174 GCA_964602755.1 uncultured Planctomycetales bacterium | reverse complement strand
GGCAGAGTCTCCTTGAAATGTTTTTGGAAAAAGTGGCAATTCGTATGTGGTCTGGTCGCGGCCACGATCGACACACGCCCGCCGTGCGCCGATCTGGAGCGGGCCGTCTACGTCTTCCGTACTCTCGGGAGTATCGCGGATTGTCGAAGGCGCCGTTGCCCGACCGCCGGCGAAGCGGACGCCCTCATCCCGTCGGACCCATCGGTCTGTTATCTACAGAAGCTCCCGCGGCGCGGTTCGAGGCCGGTCGGCAGGCCGGCAAAGGCCCGCTAGAGCTGCTCGCGAGCGATGCGCTTCATGCTCTTGCGCATCTTGCGCCGCCGACGCTCGGAAGGCTTCTCGTAGTAGCTGGTTCTCTTGATGTCGCGCGTCAGGCCTTCCTTCTCACACAACTTCTTGAAGCGGCGCACCATCTGCTCGATGGACTCGTTGCTGCGAACCTTGACCCTAAGCATGCACGTCTGACCTCGTCATCAAAACATACCTTCCCCGCACCCGCCAATCGGGACGGGAGCCTCAGAGCCACACATACTAAGCCGCGCCGCGGCCCGTTGCAACCCGCCACCCGGCCCGTAAAGGCAGAATCCGGCACAGGTCGCGAAGACTGGTCGAGCTGGCGCGGTCCGCGGCCAGCCGCCAGGTGCGCCTCCCGCTGGCGCGTGACGCTAACTTTCCGTGCCAGAGTGCTTTAGCAGCAGACGGGCCAGCGATATGGCGAACATCACCAGCGGGACCGCCACCGCGATCGCGCCGCAGATGACCCCCGCCAGCGCCCGCCTGGCCCCCAGCCAGCGGCCGGGCGTGTTCCTGATTCGGCGTCTGACCCCCCGGCCCCACACGATCGCCACCGCGCCGGCGATGATGCTGGTCAAGAGCGACGCCAGGGAGACCAGCCCGAGCACGATCAGGCCCACCGGCGGCGGCTGGTCCGGCCCCATGCGCTTGGGGTCGTAACCCGACCTGGCCGCCAGCATGCCGCAAATGAAAAACGTCGCCAGCAGTACCAGCGCCGCCACGCCCGCCGCCAGCGACCCGGTGGCTCCCGACATCACGCGCGCGATGGGTTGCGGCTCGCGTGCGTCGGGAGCCTGGCCCGCCGGCTCGTTCGCGGGAACGGCCCTCGGTGCGGCTGCGGCCCCCGGCTCGCCGGCCGGTTCGGGCGTCGACCCGACGGCGGCGGCGACCGGTTTGGCGACGGCGGATGCCTGATCGGGCGCAGATGCGCCGCCGTGCGTCAGGCTGGTGCGCCACACCGCGGCCTGCGTGCCGGGCAGAGCGGCCTGGCCGGCGATCAGCTCGGAAACCGGCTTGTCGGAGACGATCTTGCCGTCGCGCATGTAGACCACGCGCCGGGCCTGGAGCGCCACGTCCGGCTCGTGGGTCACCAGCACGATGGTCACCCCCTGCTCGTTGAGCGAGCGGAAGATCTCCATGATCTGTTCGCCGGTGCGCGAGTCGAGGTTACCGGTCGGCTCATCGGCCAGCACCAGGATGGGGTCATTGACGATGGCCCGCGCGATGGCGACCCGCTGTCGCTCGCCGCCGGAAAGCTCGTTCGGCCGGTGGTTCACACGATCGCCCAGCCCGACGCGCTCCAGCGCCCGGCGCGAGGGTTCACGGGAGTTGGTCCGCCGGGCGTAGAACAGCGGCACGCTGACGTTTTCGAGCGCCGTAGTGCGGTTGATGAGGTTGAAGGTCTGGAACACGAAGCCGATGTGCCGGTTGCGGATGGCGGCCAGCTCGCGGTCCGACAGCTCGGCCACGTTGCGGCCGTCGAGGAAGTACTGGCCGGCGGTGGGGCGGTCGAGGCAGCCCAGCAGGTGCATCATGGTGCTCTTGCCGCTGCCGGAGGCTCCGGTGATGGCTACGAACTCGCCGCGCTCCACGACCAGATCGACGCCGTCGAGCGCGTGCACGACCGACGAGCCCATCTGGTAATACTTGGTAAGTCCGACTGTACGAATCAGTGCCACTGGCTTTGGCCTGTCTTTTCTGGTTGTTCTTGAGCCGCCTGGTCCGCTACGGATGCGCCCGCCTGGGCATGGTCGGCAGCCGCGTGAAGACTTCCTGGCCCTCGCGCAGCATCTCGTTGCCGCCGAGCACACCCACCAGTTGCGTCCTGGCTCCGTCGGTGATGCCGAAGCGGCACGGGACGAACTTCTTGCCGTACGGATCGCGTGAGCCGGGCGGGGCCGGGGTCTTGATCCACACTCCCCGCTGGTCCTGGTAGGTCATCACCGCCTCGGCCGGCACCAGCAGCGTGTCGGTGGCGCTCTCCACCGTGAATTCCACCTGGGCCTGCGTGCCCAGCGGCAGCTTGCTGCGGCGCTCGTCGGTGACCACCACGTGTACGTTGAACTGGATCACCGCCGCCCCGGTGTTGAGTTGCCCCTGCGGTTCGACGCGCTCGATGCGCCCCTCGAAAGTCTCTTCCGGAAAGGCGTCCACCGTCAGCGTCACGATGCCGCTGCGCTTCTCCAGGGCTTCGGCGTCCTGCCGCGCGGCCTCGCGCAAACCGGGCAGATCGGGCAGCGCGTCGATCGGCGAGATCGCCAGAACCCGGCCGATGTCCGATTCGTCCACCCGCGCCAGCACCTTGAGCTTGGAGACGTCGGCCAGCGTCATCACCGGCGTGCCACCGGTGAAGCCCTGCGTGGCCGACTGCACCAGCATGCCCTCGGTGACGCGCACCTCGGTCACGATCGCGTCCTGCGGCGCCAGGATGGTGGTTTCGCGCAGGCGCTCGCGGGCGTCCTCGACCGCCTTGGTCGCCTCCCGCACCGAGGCTTCCTGGATGATCACGTTCTGCTCGGCGTCCTTGAGGGCCGCCTTGGCGACCTCGACGTTGGAGCGCGCCGCGGCAAGCTGCGCCAGAACGACCTTCTCGCGGATCTCGAGGTGACGCACCTCTTTTTCGGCAGTCGCGGTTCCGAGGCGCTTGCGGGACCACTCGAGGTCGTAGCGCACCTGTTCGAGCGTGTGCTCCAGCTCCGCCACGCGGGCCCCGGCCGAGATGATGTTCTGCCTGGCCCGCTCGACCGCCACGCGCGCCTGGGCCAGCAGGGCCCCGGCCCTCGTCAGGCCGGCCTCGGTCTGCTCGAGCCGGCGTTGCTCGTCGTCGGGCTTGAGCTTGACCAGTACGTCACCCTTCCTGACCGCGTCGCCCGGGGCTACCGATATCTCGATCACCTCGCCCGAGGCCTTGGACTTGATGATGATCTTCTTGTTGGCATCGATCAGACCCGAGGCGCTGATCGGCACGCGAATGTCGCCGCGGGTGATCTTGCCGAACTTGGCCTGGGCCCATTCGGGGTTGAAGCGCACGTAGGTCCGCGTGTACCACCACACGCCGACGATCAGTCCCACCGCCAGGCAAAGCAACAACCACTTCTTCATCGCGTCTCACCTTGCTGTGGTTCGCTCGCCGAGCCGGGTCGTGCTCCGACCTGCGGCCCGCGACGACCCAGATGATTATTGCACCTCGCTCGGCGGTTCAAAGCCCGAACCGCCGCCGTAGGCCGCTGCGGCACGTTCCACCGGCGCGCGCCCCGACCTGTGCCCGCTCGGCCGGCCATGGGCGCTTTCTGAGGGCCTACGCGCAGGCCTTCTCCAGTGGCGTATGGGGCAGGCCGAACGCCTCGGCCACCGGCAGGTTGGTGATCATGCCGCCCACCATGTTCACGCCCAGCGCCAGGCCGGGATCGTCGGCGATGGCCTGCTTCCAGCCCTTGTTGGCGAGCGTAATCAGGTACGGCATGGTGGCGTTGGTCAGGCCGAAGGTGCTCGTGCGGCCCACCGCTCCCGGCATGTTGGCGACGCCGTAGTGCACCACGCCGTCCACCACGTAAATCGGGTCGCCGTGCGTCGTGGGGCGGGTGGTTTCGCAACAGCCGCCCTGGTCGACGCCCACGTCGACGATCACGGCGCCCTGTTTCATCAGCGACAGATAATCGCGCGGAATCAACGTCGGGCAGCGCGCTCCCGGAATCAGCACCGCCCCGATCACCAGGTCGGCTTCCGACAGATGCCGCCGAATCGCCTCCGGCGTGCTGTAGACCCCGCGCACGTTGGGCGGCATCACCTCGTCGAGATAGCGCAGGCGATAGAGGTCGATATCCATCACCACCACGCGCGCTCCCAGCCCCGCGGCGATCTTGGCGGCATTCGAGCCGACGATCCCGCCGCCGAGCACCAGCACGTTGGCCGGCTCGACGCCGGGGATGCCGCCCAGCAGGATGCCGCGGCCTTCCATCGGCTTTTCCAGGTACTTGGCGCCTTCCTGGATGCTCATGCGCCCGGCGACTTCGCTCATCGGCGCCAGCAGCGGCAGGCGCCCCGCGCGGTCTTCGATCGTTTCGTACGCGATCGCGACGCAGCCCGTGTCGCGCACCCCCTCGGTGAGGCTGCGGTCGGCCGCGAAGTGGAAATACGTGAAAACCACGTGCCGCTCGGTGATCATTTCGATTTCCTGCGGCTGCGGTTCTTTGACCTTACAGATCAGCTCGGCCTGCCGAAAAACCTCCCCGGCCGTGTCCACGATTGCGGCCCCGTAGGCCTGATAATCCTCGTCGGGAATCCCGGAGCCGGCCCCCGCCCCGCGTTCGACCAATACCTGATGACCATAACGCTTGAGTTGCTCGACACCAGCGGGTGTGACCGCCACGCGGTACTCGTGCGGCTTCACCTCTTTTGGTACGCCGATGATCATCCCCTAACTCCTGCTGCTGGCCAATCTGGACGATGAACGCGCCGGATGCCCACCGCGGGCAGCGGTCAGTCAACGGGGAGAGTAAGGTTGCGCCAAATCATCCGCAAGCAGCCTGGATCGGCGCGTGGTGCTCGCGCCGCGCGCCGGCGAATCGCTCCCGCGAGCAGCCTGCTGCCGGCGCTGGCCGGCCTGGTGCTGCTGCCGGCCTGCCATCGTCTCTCGGCGCGTGAAACGATCGGCCCGCGCGATCTTCGTGAGGCCCGTCCGCTGCGCCCGGTCGCGGTGCAGCGCGTGGTCTGTGATGATGCCGTGGCATCGCTGCCGTTCTACCGACCGCTGGGGCCGCGGGCCGGACTGCTGGTGATCCGTTCGACGAGCCGGTGGAAGCGCCTGGCACGACTGGCTCCCGACCTCGAGCCGCCGGGGGACCTGCACGATCGGGTGGCGATCGTCCTGGTGGCCCGCGCGGGCATTCCGGTGGACGGCGGCTGGCCGATCCGTCTGCGAGCTTTGCGGGCGCTTTCCGGGATCGGTTATGCCGATATCGCGTTTGCTCCTGGCAACTACCTGCCCGACGGGACGACTTACCTCGAAGTGGCGATCTTCCGGGAGGTGGAGGAGGTGGCGATGGCCGACGTCAACGGCTCGCGCTACTATCCCGGGACGCTCGCCGGGTCGCGCTGAGCGAGATTGCGGCGCCGGGGGTGAGTGCGCGACGCATGCGCGATGCCGCCGGACACGCCCGGGCTTTAACATATCGGACGTGACAGCCCTGTGCGGACCGGTTGCGGGGCAGGCCGCCTCTTCAGTAACCTCTTCATTATCAACGTGATACAGTGTGGCGGGCGCGCTTCGCCGGTGCCGGGGTGAAGTTTGTTCACGCCCGGGGGGATTTTTTGGTGCTTTGCCCTTGAAATCCGAATCTCGGCGTGGTAGTGTTAGGCGTAGCCTTTCGAGGATGTGATTGGAGTGATCGGGAGGGCCGGTCACCATCACTCAAGAGTTTTCATGTAAATGGAGAGGAAAACCGATGATGAAGAAGCTCCTTGCCACAACTGCTGTTCTGGCGCTCGTCGCTGCTGCCAGCGCCGACATCAGCGCGTACCTGGTCGGTCCGACCGCTGTGAGCCTCACCGCTGGTCCGGCCGAGTACTATGACCTGTATGTCAGCGTCACCAACGGTGATGACTGGACCGTCGGCGGCATGCGGGCCGTCACGGACACCGATTTCTACCAGGACGCCATGAACGACGGCAATCCGCCGAACCCGGCCTTCTTCGGTTTCGTGCCGGATTCCGAGTACACCTCGTTCTACACCAGCCCCGGCGACTGGCCCAACGCCGCTTATGATGGTGCGATCGTCGGTATCGCCGCCATGAACGACGGCCCCGGCGTCCTCGACGCTGATTACTTCGACACCATCAACACCGGCGACGGCGACTTCCTGGTCGCTCGCATCACCATCCTGAACGGTGGCACCCTGGGCGGCGAGTTCCTCTACGCCTCGGTCAACGACCCCACCCTGCAGACCCTGATTCTGCCGGAGCCGGCCAGCCTCGCGCTGCTGGTCCTGGGTGGCCTGGTCGTTGCTCGTCGTCGCTAAGAAGCGATAGACGCTGCCAGACCTCGAAAAGAACAGCGCTCGGACGCGCCCTCGCAAAGCGTTCCGAGCGCTTTCTTTTTTGCGCCGATCGGCCCGTGCCGCCCCCGCAAACGAGCCTGCGCCACGATCCTCCACCTTTGCCGGATGACAAAGCCGCGATCCAGGTTATAATGTTGAGTGATGCCGGTGCGCGCGGGCGCCCGGCCTGCCAAATGCTCCATGCCGGCGGTGTCCGGTCACCATCGGCACCTGTACGGAAAGTGAAATCATGGGTGGCTTCAGTCCCTGGCATTGGCTGGTGATACTCGCTGTGGCCGTCATCCTCTTCGGCAACCGTCTGCCGGAAATCGCCCGGTCGCTGGGACGCTCGGTCAACGAGTTCAAGAAAGGCCTCAACGAGGTCAAAGACCAGCTGGAACAAGAGGTTCAGGCCCCGGCGGCCAAGCAGTTCAACGAACCCGAGGCCGCTCCCAAGCTCCACCACCAATCGGTCGTCGAGGAACAGCGCGCTGCGCAACAGGCCGCGACGAACGAAACCGAACCTGCACACGCCGAGGATCGCTAGAAATACCGTCCGCCTCACGGCCTTCGCCCGGGAGCGCCAGCGACGGCGCCGGCCTTGGGGCGGCGCCCCTTTTTATTCGCTGCAGCCGAGCCGTACTGCAACCAGGCGGCGGTCGGGCGGTGGAACTACTCGACGACTGCCGCTACCTTGTTCGCCCTGCCCGGCGCGGCCCGCGCCGGCCAGTGTGATAATTGACCGGAGACAATCGTTGAACAGTCGATCCGTACTGTGCTGCATTGCGTTGGGAACGCTGGTCGCCGGGGCCTCGGCGGCCGAGCCGCTCGACCTGATCCCGGCGGACAACCTCTTGTGCTGGAAGGGGTTGCCGCTGCCGGACGTCGATAGGAGCCCCGAAGGACCGTCCTCGCTCGGCACGTTGATCGACCTGTTCGGCCGTATCAGCGGCCAGCAGCTCGGTCCCAAGGAGCAACTTACCATCCGGATCTTCGAGACGCTGGGCGTCGTGGCCCGCTACCCGTTTGCCGTGGCGCTGATCGACACCCGCGCGACCGGGGCGCGCGAAGACGGCTCGGGCAGCAAGGTGGATCGGCTGCGCATCGCCGCCGTCATCAAGACCGATGGCGACTCGGCCCCGTTTCTGCGGATCATTCAGAAGACGGTGCGCAGCACGACCGACGCCGGCGTGGCCAGCCTGTCGCGCAAGCAGGCCGGCAAATGGACTTACCAGGAGCTGCGCGATTCGCGCTTGCCGCCCTGGTGCGTGATCGCCTGGGGCCAGCTCGACGAGCATTTCGTCATCACGGTGGGGCAAGGCGTCTGGGAGCAGATCGCCGAGGTGGCCACGGGCAGGCAGCGCTCGATGAACGCCGACCCGTGGGTGGCCGCGGTGCGCAAGCAGTACCAGGCCGAGCCGCTGATCGAGGTGGTGGTATCGATCCAGCGGATCCGCAAGCGTCTGGACCCGTTCGTCAAAGGGCGCGCCACGGGCTTTTTCCGCGTGTGGGACAGCGCGGAGGTGGAGCGTGTTCATTGGGCCCTGGGTTTCGAGGGCCGGGCGCTGTACTGCATCACCAACTCGCACTCGGCCCGCGGCGACGTGCGGCGTGTCTACGCCGACCCGCGCCTGGCCGACGAGCACCTGCTGAGCCTGGTGCCGCAGGAGTCGCGTTACGCGGTCTACAACGTGCGGGTGGCGCGGTTTCTGCCGCGACTGATATCGAGTTTCTACGCCACGCGCAGCAACCGCGAGCGTCAGCAGGCGACGGCCTTGTGGAACAAGGTGCAGCGCGACCTGGGCATCGACGCCCAGCGCGACGTGCTCGACAACATGGGGCGGCGCATCCTGCTGCACAACTACCCGCGCCATCCGTTGCATTTGCCGCTGGCGTTCACCACGCTGATCGAGATCCAGCACAACCCCGAGCAGGTGCGCGCCTCGCTCGAGAAACTCTGCACCGCCTGGCAGGAGGCCATCGACAGAAGCGCGGCCGACGAGGACCGACCCGCCCCGGCCCGGCTGGAGCGCGACGACGACGGCATCTGGTTCGTGCAGTTCGGCCCGGTGGCCGGGCTGGCCTGGACGTTCACCGATCGCTACATCGTGGCGAGCTGGTCGCCCAAGGCGCTGCGCGAATACCTGGAGCGCTTCGGCGACAGGCTCGACGACCCGCCGACCACCCACGCCGCCCGCCGGCGGCCACCGGCGGCGGCCCGGCCCGGCGGCTGACTACCGGCCGCTGCAATCGGCCTTTCGGTGGTGGAGCGGTTTTTCATCGCCGGCCGGCGCGACGGCTGCAACCACTCTCGGGCCGGTTCGTATAAACAGATGACATGGGTTCCTCCTTTGCAATCGGGCATCGGTCGGATTCGCCGTTCCCTGGGCCATCCGGCCGCTGCCCGGTTTTCTTGTGACCTCGCCGGCGATCGGGCGCGGCCGATGAGCGGGCCAGGGGGTACCCGGCGGGCGGGCATTTTTCTGCCGCGCGTACACGTCGCGGCCGCCACATATCAGGGTTAGAATACGTTTCGACCGGCGCGGCAGCGACTGTGGTCGGCAGATGTCGCATCAACAGCAATAACGGGAGATACCATGAAACGCGCAAAGATCACGATCGTTGGAGCGGGCCACGTCGGCGCGACCTGCGCCCACTGGGCCGCTGCGAAAGAACTGGGCGACATCGTTCTCGTGGACATCGTCGAGGGCATGCCGCAGGGGAAGGCGCTCGACCTGTACGAAGCCTCACCGATCGAAGACTTCGACGCGCGCATCATCGGCACCAACGGCTACGACGAGACCGCTGACAGCGACGTCGTGATCATCACCTCCGGCATTCCGCGCAAACCCGGCATGAGCCGCGACGACCTTATCCAGACCAACGTCAAGATCGTCGCCGACGTCACCCGCCAGGTGGCCGAGAAGAGCCCCAACGCCGTGCTGATCATCGTTTCCAACCCGCTGGATGCCATGGTCTATACCGCCTGGAAGATCTCCGGCTTCCCGACCAACCGGGTGGTCGGCCAGGCCGGCATCCTCGACGTGGCCCGTTACAAGGCCTTCATCGCCGAGGAGGTCGGTTGCAGCGTCGAGGACATCAGCGCTCTGCTGATGGGCGGCCACGGCGACACCATGGTGCCGCTGCCCCGCTACACCTGCATCAGCGGCATCCCGGTGACGCAGTTCATCCCGGCCGGCAAACTCGACGAGATCGTCACCCGCACGCGCAACGGCGGGGCCGAGATCGTCGGCCTGCTCAAGACCGGCAGCGCCTACTACGCTCCTTCGGCCGCTACCATCCAGATGGCCGAAGCCATCATCCGCGACAAGAAGCGCGTGCTGCCCTGTGCGGCGTACTGCGACAAGGAGTATGAGGTCGGCGGGTACTTCGTCGGCGTGCCGTGCATCCTGGGCTCGGGCGGCGTAGAGCGGATCATCGAGGTCGAGCTGGACGAGAAGGAACGCGAGGCGTTCCACAAGAGCGTCGAGCATGTCAAGGCCCTCTCGGCCAAGACCGAACAACTGCTCTCCGGCTGAGAGCCGCAGTCGAAACCTATCCCACCGCCACCGGAGGTCGGTCTCACCCTCCAGACCGACCTCCACCCTTTGCGCCCGCCGGTGGCGGGCCTGAGGGCGAGGCTGTCGCCAGGTCGGCCAGCGTGGTGTCGGCCACCGCGGCGGTCATCCGCTGCACCGCGCCGGCGGCCGCCGAACGAACCGGCGCGCCTTCGTCGTCGTCGGTGGTCGCGGCCGGCGCCTGGCAGTCTTCGATCAGCCGCACCAGCTCGGCCAGCCTGATCTGCTCCGGCGGCCGGGCCGGTGCGAAGCTGGGCGCGTCCTCGTTGCCCACTGCGATGACCACCCCACCGGCGCGGAGTTTTTCCAGCAGCCGGCCGACGGCCTCCTCGGGCAGGGCCACTTCGCTGGCCAGCCGGTGCAGCGCCACCGGCCCGTCGCCGTGGATGAAGCGCCGCGCCACGGCGGTCGCCACGGCCAGCAGGTCGGTCAGCCCCAGCAGGCGGCGATCGACGGCCTCGGCCCAGCGCATCTGCGACAGGTGGGCGGCGGTGTGGGCCAGTTGGGCGCCGAACAGGAAGATCAGCCACGAGAGGTTGAGCCACATCAGGAACAGCGGCAGCACGCCCAGCAGGCCGTACAGGTTGCCGGTCATCACGAAGTGCCGCACGTAGAGCGAAAAGCCCCACTTGGCCAGAAGCCAGGCCGGCACCGCCACGGCCGCCCCGCCGATCGCCGACCGCAGCGAGACGTGCGTATTGGGCAGCAGCTTGTAGACCGCGGCCAGGATGGCCACGCTGGCCAGCAGGGGGCCGATCCAGCCGGCCAGCGCCAGCACCCAGGGCCAGCCAGCGGTCTGCTCGAAGGTGCGCACCGCGTTCTGTCCGACGTACTGGGCGGCCACCAGCCCCAACGGGGCGAGCGTCATGGCCGACCAGTAGAGCAGCACGCGGCGGGCCAGCGAGCGGCTGCGCGGCGCGCCGAAGATGCGGTTGAGCGCGCGTTCGATGGTGGTGATCAGCGTAAGCGCGGTCCAGATCAGCAGGGCGCCGCCCACCGGCCCGATGCGCTCGAAGGTCAGCTTGCTTTCGACGTCCGCAACGATGCGTTCGAGCTGGTCGGCCAGGTTGACCGCCGACGGCTGCGTGGCGGCGGCTGTCGCGTCCGGCGTGGCGCCCGGCTCGGCCTGGACCACGGTGATCTGGCCGAAGCCCGACGCTTCGAGGAAATGCCGCAGGCTGCGCTTGCTGTTCTCCAGCGCGCCGACCGACTTGAGCACCAGCAGCGCCAGCACCAGCACGGGGATCAGCGCGAACACCGTGCGGAAGCTCAGGGCGGCGCTCATCGCGGTGACGTTGTTCTCGTGCAGGCGGCGAGCGCAGAAACGCCAGAGTTCAATCTGGAAGCGCAGCAGCCGCGCCCAGCGGCCCAGCTCCTGAACCGGCCGCGTGAGTACCTGCTCGATGGTGGCGCCCAGTGGTCTCATGGTGGCCGGAGGACCGTCCCCGGCGGCCGGCCGGCGCAGGCGGTGGCCGGCCTCAGGGCCGCGGGAAGGGCCACTTGCGCTTCTTCTTTTTCTTGTCGTCCGGCGACTTGCCGCGTTTGCCGGCTTTCTCGTCCTTCTTGGACCTCTTATCGGGCTTCTGGCCCAGTTGCCGCAGCAGACCTTCGAGCCGCCCGCCGGCCTCGCGTTCGAGCGCCTGCTTGACCAGCGCCCGCACGTCGACCTTGCTCAGGTCGAGCCGCGGCCTGAAGCGCGTGCCGGCCAGCGGCAGCTCGATGCGCGAGCCGGCCAGGCGCTGGGCGTACTCCACGACCGGCCCCTTGACGCCCAGGCGCTCGAGCAGCGGAGCCGATACGGGCACCGAGACCACCAGGTCGAGCGTGTCATCCAGTCCGACCGTGCCGTAGAACCGCAGGTCGAACTGCTCGCCGAAGGTGAGCCTGAAGTTCTCGTAC
Source organism: uncultured Planctomycetales bacterium (assembly GCA_964602755.1). Taxonomy (GTDB): domain Bacteria; phylum Planctomycetota; class Phycisphaerae; order UBA1845; family Fen-1342; genus JALSRY01. The sequence goes on along the minus strand of CAZRSM010000347.1, from coordinate 368 downwards.
GCGATGCGGCCGTCGCGCAGCTCGAAGTCCAGGCCGCTGACGACCACGGCGTAATCGCGGGCCTGCGGCAGTCCGCCCAGCGCCAGCAGGTCGGCCAGCAGGCCGTCCGGCCCGATGCGCATGTTGACCAGATCGAGCCGCCCGCGGCCGGCGCCGCGCGACGTCAGTTGTTCTCCCAGCGGCAGGGCCACCTGCTCGACCGCCAGCGAAGCCTGCCCTTCGATGCGCGAGAGCTGCAGAAAGATGGGGTTGATGCGGCTGAGCAGCTCGCGGGCCAGCTCCTTGCTGACCGGAACGCTGTCGAGCACCGCCAGCCGCGGCCCGACGCGCAGCACCGGTTCGTCGGCGGTCAGATCGAGCCGCCCGGC
>CAZRSM010000346.1:0-5284 GCA_964602755.1 uncultured Planctomycetales bacterium | reverse complement strand
GGGGCTGGTACTTGGTCGAGCCTTTGCGCAGTTTGGGCAGCTTGCCGCTCTCGAGCATGCCCGACTGGCCCAGCATCTGGGTCATGCGCATGCGCTCGCGCAGCCCCATGCCCGACATCACCTTGAGCATGTCGCGCATCTGGGTGAACTGCTTGACCAGGCCGCTGACGTCCTGCGGCTCGACGCCCGCCCCGCGCGCGATGCGCCGGCGGCGTGAGGCTTCGATGATCTCGGGGTGGGCCCGCTCCTTGGGCGTCATCGCATGGATGATGCCGCGGAAGCGATTCAGCTCCTCCTCGGGGATGTCCACTCCGTCCATGGCCCCGCCCACGCCGGGCAGCATCTTGAGGATCTGCTTCATGGGGCCCATCTTGCGGAACTTCTCGAGCTGCGAGAGGAAATCGTCGAGCCCGAAGGTGCCCTTGGCCATCTTCTCCTGGGCCTTGGCGGCCTCCTTGGCGTCGAAGGTCTCCTGGGCCTTCTCCACCAGCGTGACCACGTCGCCCATGCCCAGGATGCGCCCGGCGATGCGATCGGGGTGAAACTCCTCGATCGCGTCGAGCTTCTCGCCTACGCCGATGAACTTGATCGGCTTGCCGGTGACGGCCTTGACGCTCAGCGCCGCGCCGCCGCGGGTGTCCGAATCGAACTTCGTCAAGATGACACCATCCAGCTCGAGCCGCTCGTCGAAGGCCTTGGCGGTGTTGACCGCGTCCTGGCCGGTCATGGCGTCCAGCACCAGATAGATCTGGTGCGGCCGCGTGGCGTTGGCCACCTTCGAGATCTCGTCCATCAGCTCGTCGTCGATGGCCAGCCGGCCGGCGGTATCCAGGATCACCACGTCGCGGTCCAGCTTCGGTGCCTGGCGCACCGCGTTGCGGCAAACCCTGACCGGGTTCTGGTGGTCGCGTTCGGCATAGACCGGCACGCCGAGCTGCTCGCCCAGCACTTCGAGCTGGTCGATGGCGGCGGGACGCTTCAGGTCGGCGGCCACCAGCAGCGGCTTCTTGCCGCGCGTCATGCAGTAACGCGCCAGCTTGGCGCAGGTGGTGGTCTTGCCCGAACCCTGCAGGCCGGCCATCAGGATGATCGTCGGCGGTTGCGAGACAAAGGGGATGTGCGTCTCGACCGGCCCCATCAGCCGCACCAGCTCGTCGTGCACCACCTTGACCATCACCTGGTCGGGGCGCAGCGTGTCGAGCACCTGCATGCCGATGGCCTTCTGAAGACACTCCTCGCAGAACTGCCGGGCCACCTGCACGTTGACGTCGGCTTCCAGCAGGGCCGTGCGGATCTCACGCATGGCCTCGCGGACGTTCTCCTCGGTGATGCGCCCGCGGCCGCGCAGCCCACGAAAAACATCGCCCAGTTTGTCGGTAAGTGCGTCGAACATAGTCTGCAAAGTCTACCCGGCGAGTGCGGGGTCGAACAGGGGGCCGCAGGCGCGCACCCGCGGCTGGCGTGCTATACTGACGGCTGGTTCCGCGCGAAGGACACGTCCATGAGTTATCACTACGTAGTCTTGGGAGCCGGACGCCAGGGCCTGGCCCTGGCTTACGACCTGATCCGCAACTGCCAGGCCGCCAGCCTCACGCTGGCCGACCGCGACGAAGCCGCGCTCGAGCGGGCCGCCGCCCGCCTGCGCGAGCTGCTGCCCGGCTGCGCTTGCCGCATCGAGCCGCGCCAGTGCGACGTGAGCCGGCCGGCCGAGGTGGCCCTGGCGATCGACTCGGCCGACGTGGTCATATCGGCGGCGCCGTACCGCTTCAACGAGGCCCTGACCGATGCCGCCATCGCCGCCGGCGCGTCGCTGTGCGATCTGGGGGGCAACACCGGCGTCGTACGCCGCCAACTCCAGCGCCGCCAGGCCGCCTGCCGGGCCTCGGTGAGCATCGTGCCCGACTGCGGTCTGGCGCCGGGTCTGGGCAACATCCTCGCGGCCCACGGCATCAGCCGGCTTCAGCCGCCCATCGACGCCCACGTGCGTTGCGGCGGCCTGCCCGAGCGCCCGGTCGGCCCGCTGGGCTACAAGCTGCTGTTCAACTTCCAGGGGTTGATCAACGAATACAGCGGAAGGGCCGAGTTCCTGCGCGACGGCCGCATCGTCGAGGTGCCGACGCTTACCGAGCTGGAGGAACTCGAACTGCCCGGCGTCGGCCGCTGCGAGGCGGCGGTCACTTCCGGCGGCACCAGCACCTGCCCCCGGAGCTTCCTGGGTCGCGTGCGCACGTACGACTACAAGACCATCCGCTATCCCGGTCACTTCGCCGTCGTGCGGGCCATGTTCGAGCTGGGCTGCTTCGAGGACCAGGTGACACTGGACGACGGACGCACCGTCGCGCCGCGGAGCGTGATCGAACCGCTGATGGAGCAGCGCCTGGCCCTGCCCGAGCTGCGCGACATCACGGTCATGCGCGTGACCGTCAGCGGCATGCGCGACGGCCGCCCATACACCATCCGCTACGACCTGCTCGATCGCCACGATCCCGACACCGGCCTGACCGCGATGGAGCGCACCACCGCCTTCCCGACCGCACTGGTGGCCCACATGCAGGCCCGCGGCATGATCGAGCCGGGCGCCCGTCCGCTGGAGCTGTGCCTGCCGCTCGATCAGTACCTCGCCGAGCTCGCGGCCCACGACATCCGCGTCGAGGTCACGGAAACGGAGCAGTAGGCGGCCACCGCCGCCGGAGAGCCGGCCCGGTTCCCGGCGCCTCACTTCCCGCGCCCCAGCCGGTTGGCGCAATTGAACACCGGCTCGGCGGCGAAGTGCTCGGCCTGCAGATCCGACCGGCTGCTCTGTACGTGCAGCCGGGCCGTCTCGCCGGGCAGGAGCGTCAACAATTGCCCCGAGACCCGCGCTTCCGGATCGAGCCGATCGACCGCCAGGCACACTTCGCGCAGCAGCGTGTGAGCCACGATCTCCAGCGTCAGGCCGGTTTCGTCGGGCACGACGCGCAGCTCGTAGCGCGGCTCGGGATAGCGCAGCGCGCGGTCGCGCCGGTAAAACCAGCACGCCCGCCGACCGTCGGGCCCATCGGCCACCAGCAGCTCGGCGGCGGGGTCGTCCGGCCGGCCCAGCAGCTCGTGCAGATCGGCCACCCGTCGGGCGCTGGCCGGCGGCACCTCGATCGACCGCGTCTGGTCGGCCAGGACGGTGCCGTCGAACCGCACGCGTCGCAGCCTGACCTGGGCCTGCCAGAGTGTCGCGCGGTCGTTGACCGCCAGCAGCGCGGGCCGATCGTCGACGGGGTGGATGCACAGCAGGTGGTCGTCGAAAGCCGACCGGGCTGCATACCACAGCAGCTTGGGTCGGCCGGCGTAGTCGATCGCCGACCAACTGTGCGCCGCCCAGCAGTCGTTGAGCTGCCAGAACAGCACGCCCATGCAGCGCGGGCGGTGCGCGCGCCACCACTCGATGCCCAGCGCCACGGCCCGGGCCTGCAGCAGTTGGGCCGCGTAGAGCCAGCGGTCGAACGTCTCGACGGGGCCGAACCACGCGCCGATGAACTGGTCGTAGCGCCCCTGGTTCCCGTCGGCGGCACGCTGCCGGTGTTCCATGGCGGCCGTCCGCAGCCCCAGCTCCGCCGGCGGCAACGCTTCGCACCAGGTGGCGTAGTTGGCCGGGCCCTGGTGGCCGAACTCGCTCACGAAACGCGGCACTTCCCGGCGGTACTGCTCGACGGCCAGGTTCCAGACGTGCTGGTTGCCGTGGTCGGCGTCGAACACGCTCCGCTCGCGCGCGGCGGAGTACGGACTGTTGGGCCAGTAGGGGCACGGAGGCTCGAGTTCCTGCACGAGCCTCGGCAGCAGCTCGAAGTAGTAATCCGCCCCCCAGCGCGCACCAGGCGGCAACCGCTCGGGCAACTTCCACAGCTCGGCGTTCATCAGGCATTCGTTGCCGCCACAGAGCAGCACGACACTGGCGTGCCGACTCAACCGCGCGATGTTATGGCGGGCCTCGGCCTCGACCTGCGACCACAACGGCTCGGCCTGCGGGTAGGCCGCGCAGGTGAACATGAAGTCCTGCCAGACCATGATGCCCAGGCGATCGCAGAGGCGGTAGAACTCTTCGTGTTCGTAGATCCCGCCGCCCCAGACGCGCAGCATGTTCATGTTGGCGGCCGCCGCCTGCGCGACGCGCTGCGCGTAGCGCCGCGGCGCGATCGTGGCGGCCAGCACGTCATCCGGTATCCAGTTGGCGCCCTTGCAGAAGACGGGCACGTCGTTGACCACGACCTGGAAACGCGAGCCGTGCTCGTCGGAAGCGTCATCGAGCCGCACCGAGCGCAGTCCCAGCTCGAAACGTCGCCCTTCGAGCAACTGCCCGCCGGCGCGCAGCGCGACGCTCAGGTGGCACAAATGCTGCGGGCCGTAGCCGCGCGGCCACCACAGCGGCGGGTCGGGCAGCTCGAAGCCCAGGACCGCCTCGCACGCCTGGTCGCTTATCGGGGTGCTGGCCTCCAGGCGACGTCCTTCGGGGCAGTGCAGCGTGGCGGCCAGCGCCACCTCGTCGCCCGGCGCGGGACTGCCCTCGACGCCGGCGACCAGCTCGAACCTGGCCAGCCGCTGGTTTACCTCGCGCATGACCACGCGCAGCTCGCCCAGGCGAACCCGGTCCCAGGCCAGCAGGTAGATGTCGCGCCACACGCCGACCGTCGGGGCGCCGGGGCCCCAGTCCCAGCCGAAGTTGCAGGCCGACTTGCGGATGTAGGGGTAGGGATGCCCGAAGTCGGCGTAGGGCAGCTTGCCCAGCCGCTGACACTCCCGCTCGACGTAGCGGGTGGGTGAAACGAAGTCGATCAGCAGCTCGTTTTCGCCGGCCCGCAGACAATCGCGCACTTCGAAGCGGTGCGGATGAAACTGGTTGGCCGCCGAGCCGATCTCGCGCCCGTTGAGCCACAGCGTGCAGATCGTATCCAGCCCCTCGCAGACCAGCTCGATTCGCCCGCGCCGCAGCAGGTCGGCGGCGACCCGAAACCGGCAGCGGTACTGCCAATCGCAATCGCCGACCCACTCGTAGCGCTCTTCGGCCCGGCCCTGGTTGGGGTGTTCGATCAGCCCGGCGGCGATCAGGTCGGCATGTACGCAGCCCGGTACGCGAGCCGGCAGATCGCGGTCGCGCAGTTCGGCGGGCGCCGCCTCGGCGGCGCGTCTGAGGCGGCAGGTCCAGTCGGCACCCGTCAGCGAGTGCCGGACGGTCGTTGGCAGTGCCATCGGCGGGGTTCTCCTTTATCGGGCATCCGTGTGGCCCGGCGCCGCTGAGGATTGTCCGCCGACCCAG
>CAZRSM010000345.1:0-2235 GCA_964602755.1 uncultured Planctomycetales bacterium | reverse complement strand
TGCGCCGCGTCGCCGAAGAGCTGCGGACCTGCGGTGAGCAAGTGGATCGCGCCCTCGGACAGGCGTGCACAGCGGTCGAGCACGCCGGCAAAGCCATCCGCGATGCCCGGCAGGACCTCTCCTCGCAGCACCAGCGGCAGGAGGCGGCGTTTCGCCAACTGATCGAGCGGCACAAGGAGGCGGAAGCCCAGTCCGCCGAACGGGCAAAGCTTGAGCGGAAGCGGAACGAGCTGCTGGCCAGCCGAAAAGCGCGCCAGGAGATCGAGGACAAGCTCGAGGCGGCCCGGGAGGAGAGGCGCAGCCTACTCGACCGCCTTTCCGAGCTACGGGACCAGCGTTTCGGCAGGCGCAAGCGTCAGGCTGAGCGCATCACCGAGCGGTTGGGGCCAGCGATCCGCGTACGGGTCGAGCAATTCGGCAATCGCGATGCGTATCGACAGTTCCTCGAGCAGGCCCTGGAAGGGGCACGCATCAACCGCAACGTGGTGGCCCGCCGGGTCGCCGACGCCATCTCGCCCGCCGAGCTGTCAGCGATCGTCGCCCGCCGCGACCGCAACGCACTCGTGGACCAGGCCGGGCTCAACTCCAACCAGGCCGGCCACGTACTGGACGCGCTGGCCAACGACCGGACGCTGTTCGACCTGGAGACGGTCGAGTTGCTCGACCGCCCGTGGATCGAACTGCTCGACGGCGAACAGTACAAGGACTCGCTGTCACTCTCGACCGGCCAGAAGTGCACCGCCGTGCTGCCGATCCTCATGCTCGACAGCGCCAACCCGCTGCTCATCGATCAGCCGGAGGACAACCTGGACAACAGCTTCATCTACGAGACCGTCGTCAAGAACATCCGTGACGTGAAGACCAGGCGGCAGATGGTCTTCGTCACGCACAACCCGAACATCCCGGTGCTCGGCGATGCCGAGCGTGTTTTCGTGCTCCGCTCGGACGGGGCGCGGGCCACGGTCGCCCGCGTGGGGACGGTGGATGAATGCAAGCAGGACATCGTCACGCTGCTGGAAGGCGGCGAAGAGGCCTTCCGCGAGCGGCAGCGGAGGTACCAGTATTAATGTCGATCGGCCCCACGCTTCCAACGATGCGCACGCTCCTCGCGCGGCTGGAGAAGGAGCCCGAGGCGATCCCGTGGTCCGAGCGTCGAGACATCCCCCGGTCGCTCGTCGGATTGCTGGAGAGCCGGCCGTCGAAGCCGCAGGCTGACGCGGCCGGCGACCTCTTGGAGCTCTTGGCGACGGACCCCAAGTGGGAGGTCCGCAAGGCCGTCGCCGACGCGCTGCGCTACGCACCTGAGGATACGTTCACCAAGACGCTGGCACGACTCGGCGACGACGAGAACACGTTCGTCCGCCGAGCGGCCGAGAATGCCCTGGAGCGCCGGCGAAAGGCGGCAGCCGTGTCCGACCAGCGCCGCAGGGGGATCCCGAGCATCGCCGATCGCGTCGCGGCGTTGGAACGCACCCACGGCCCGGAGGCGGCCAAGGCGGCCCGTGAAGTCGGCGAGATGTACTACGACCAACTGGTCGGCGCGGTCGCCCACGACGTGCGCGGCATCCTGACCCCGCTTGCCTCTCGGCTCAGGCGCCTGCTCGACCAGATGGAGAGGGGCTCCTTCCAGCCCGGGCGCGTGAAGCGGTCGCTCCAGCACATGCAGGAGCGGGTCGGATTGCTGGAACGACTCGTGAATGACATGCGGAGCTACTCGCTTCCGGTACCCCGCCGGCGTCGCTCCCAGCGTCTGGCCGAGATCCTTGCCGAGGCCGAGCGGCTGGCGCGCGAGGAGGTCGAAGAGCGCGGCAGCAACCTGCGCGGAGTCACTGTTCGACAGCGTGTTGACGACGGCCTCACCGTGGAGGTGGCCCGCGATCAGTTCCTCATGGCTCTCGTGAACGTGATCAAGAATGCCCTGGAATCGCTCCCGCATGACGGCTCCGTCACCGAGCCGCGGATCGACATCTCGGCCCATGTGAACGACGGCCACGAGGTCGAGGTCGTCGTGCGGGACAACGGAGTCGGCATCGAGGCGGACGATCTCAAGCAGCTGCGTGAGTTCCTGCCCGGGTCCAAGACCAAGAAGAACGAGGGAACCGGCTTCGGCCTGCCCATCGCACGGCGGACCATCGCGGCCCACGGCGGCACGCTCTCGATCGAGAGCGAGGCCAACGCGGGTACCGTCGTAACGATCACCATGCCTCTGGAACAGGGAGTAGGTGAGGCATGATC
>CAZRSM010000344.1:0-2203 GCA_964602755.1 uncultured Planctomycetales bacterium | reverse complement strand
GGCCGCCTCGTCGGGGCTGTACCACGCCGGCTTGCCATCGCGGCCGTCGGGCAGCAGGTTGTGCGGCATGTCTTTCCACAGGAACTTCTGGAACGTGCGCGCCTCAGCGCGGTCGATCGGATAGCGGCTCAGCAGGGCCATGCCGTACTCGCCGGGATAGCGGCCGTAACCCAGCGCGTCGCCGGGGCCGTCGGCGCGGCCGTCGTTGTCGAGATCGTGCCCGCTGGGCAGGCCGGTGTTGACCGGCTCGAAAAAGACGTGGGCATACGCGATCGGCGACTGCCCATTCTGCGCGTGCCCCAGATAGCGCTGCGCAAAGAGCCGCACGTTCTGCCGCTTGTCGGCATCGAAGTCGATCTCGTTGATCAGCAGGATGTCGGGCCGCACGCGCTGGATGATCTCGGCCGCCCTGCAGAGCTGCGCATTGGTGCCGCGGCCCTCGGCGTCGACCTCGGCCAGCTTCTGGCCCGAGAGTCGCTGAATGTTGAACGTGGCCAGCCGCACCCGCAGCGTGCCGCCGGCCCGGGTGCCGCTGACAAACATCGCCGCTGCAATCAGCAGGAGCCATCTCATCGGTCGCCGCCCTCTCTCACCGACCCCACGCGGAACTCACGGGCAGCCAGCTTCCGGTAAACCGTCGCACCGACGTGACCGTTGGCACATCGCTTCCGCCCGTCGCGTGGCACGATCCGCAGGTTGTGGCCGCCGTCGCCGTACGTCGCCAGGCTATTGTACCACGCGCAGTCGTTCGGGCCGGCGGGCGAGGTGGTCGCGTCGACGTACTCGTCGTTGACGATGATGTTGGCCGCGTCGCCGGTCTCGTAGTAGACGTAGCGCACGGTTCGCAGCAGGTGCTCGATCTGGCGCGAGTCGGAGCCGTAGACGCGGCACTCGATCAGGCGGTTGTTGTGCGTGGGGTAGTCCAGCGTCGAGGGCTCGAGGGGGACATCGTAATCGTGCTCGACCCGCTGGCCGCTGACGGCGTCGTGACGCGTCAGGCGGTTGCCGAGGCCGGGTGGTGCGTCCGGGACGCACCCGGCCCGCTCCTCAACCTGCGAATCAGCCGGCCGTTTGCTCTCTGCCAAGTAGCACATCGCGCAATACCGGGGGCAAGCAGCGCCCGACAACGAATTGTCCGGTCCCAAGCGCTTCGACCGAACAGTGGCTCTGCGTGAGGAAGAGAAATCCGCCTTCGTGCGAGACGTCGTGAAGGAACGGCGCGTTGCGGGAGTCGCCGCGACCGTCAAACGCTGCAGCCGCCTGGCACGCGACCTCAGCATCGGGATCGCCCTGTGCGAAGAACAGACATAACTCCTCGCACGCGAGTTCGCGCATGATCCCTCGCAGGCTGTCGGCGTCTTCGCACCGAAGAAGTATCGTCGGGTCCTGTGCAACGTTGACAAGGTGATAGCGCTGCAGAAGTCTTCGCGCGCTTGGGGCACGCGGGAAAAGCACAATCGGAACCGCATAGACGGCTTCGTTGGGCTTCCTCCATCGCATCACATAATCGGCTGCGCGGGCCTCGACGTCTTTCGCACTTCCGCAGTTCGCTCGCCGGCCAGGCTCCAGCCGGTTAACCGTGGAGGGAAGACCATGCCGGCGTACCTCTCTTCTCGGCAACGGCAAGTCAAGGCGCAGACATAAACAGCCCGATGTCCAGTCGGCTGGAACGCACATGGCATCATTCCTCGCGAACTCGCCATGCCTCAGAAGCCGGTGCCGCCGCGCCATTTGCGTGGTCAATCTCCATCCCAATGCCAGCCTGTGCCATGGTGAGGCCGGTCAAGTCGGACCTTCTTTCGCACACGCAGCAACCATCTGGTGATTCCAGAACGCTCTTGCGCAGTTTACACAGACTTGTCACCCCTGGTGATCGTGTAGTGTACCCCTCTATGTTGGACAACTCCGTTGTCTGGCACACAGCGTCGCGCAGTGACGCTGTGTGGGTCTCGTCGGGCGTGCGGTATCCCAAAGCCTGGTGTGGCCGTTCGGCCTTGACGACCACCCGCCGGGCGTGATCCCACGTTCCCGCCGCGTAGTCGAACTCGTGGAAGTGGCGCACCTTCTGTTGCGTGTGTTGGTACTCGTCTTCGGCGGCCTGCATGAACGGGGCGGCCATACGCTGGAGCACCTGGTTGCGGGCCAGGCCGACCACGTAGAACACGCCGTTTTTCTCGCAGAACCGCAGCAGCTTCCAGCGTGC
>CAZRSM010000343.1:0-3369 GCA_964602755.1 uncultured Planctomycetales bacterium | reverse complement strand
CAGGTGCCGGCGTGGGGCAGGCCGAGCTGGTAGCCGTAGTAGTCGCTGTTGCTGAAGTTGGCGATGACGACGATCTCGTTGCCCGAGAGGTCCCAGCGGTGCCAGGCGACGACATTGCCCGTGTCGTTGACGTGGAAGACGTTGACGCCGGCGTTGCCGCGCAGGGCGCCGTTGGACTTGCGGACCGCGATGGCGTCCTTGAAGTACTGGAAGATGGGGGCGTTGGCGGTCTTGAGGTCCCAGTTGATGCGGTCGTCGCCGCTGGGACTGCCGCCGCCGAAGTCGGTGTCTTCGAGCCACTCGTCGCCCATCAGGATCAGGGGGATGCCGGGCGAAAACAGGACGATGCCCTGTCCGAGCTTGGTGCGGCCCTTGGCGTAGACGTCGTCGTGGGGCCAGGTGGGGTCGATGGTCTTGACCAGCCGCTGCCCGCCGCTGGCCGGCCAGGCTTCGTCGTGCGACTGCAGATAGTTGACCACGTAGGTGCCCGAGAGGTAGGCCCCGCTGCCGTCGATGATGTCGGCGATCGCGCCCATCGAGGGGTCACCGTAGGCGCAGTCGATGATGGCCTGGCGCAGCGTGTCGGTGAAGTAGTCGTGCCACTGCGTGTCGAAGCCCGCGCCACCGGCGGAGGTCGGCATGGTCAGCCAGGGGTCGTCGGGCAACTGCTCGGCCATGGTGATCTTGTGGACGGCGCGGTTGTCGATCTCGTCGTTGAAGGCCTGCATCAGCCCCCAGCCGCTGCCCTGGTAGAGGGCCATGTACGAGGTGGCGTCCATGCGGAAGCCGTCCACGCGGAACTCCTCGAGCCAGTAGAGCGCGCTGTCGAGGAAGTAGTCGCGCACCTCGGCGCGGTCGAAGTCGGCCTGCGAGCCCCAGGGGGTCTCCACCGCCGGGTCGTCGAAGTAGATCTGCGTGCCGTCGTAATACCACAGGTAGTTGTCGGTCGGCGAGAAATGGTTCCAGACGATGTCGAGGACCACCGCGATGCCGTTGGCGTGCAGCGTGTCGATCATGTACTTGAGATCGTCGGGGGTGCCGTACTTCCACTCGGGGGCCCAGGCGGTGACGGGGTTGTAGCCGGCCGAGAAGTCCCACGGGAACTCGGTGATCGGCGTCAGCTCGACCACGTTGACGCCCAGCTCGACGAAGTGGTCAACGTGGGCCGCCACGTCGAGGTAGGTGCCGGGGATCGCGCCCGAGGCGACCGGGTCGTTGCGGCCGGAGAACGTGCCGACGTGCAGCTCGTAGACGATCATGTCTTCCGGCGCCGGCGGCGTGAAATAGCCGCTGGTCCAACTGTAGCGGAAGGCGTCCTCGATGTGGGTGTTGTAGTTGTCGCTGGGGTTGAGCGACTTGGCCCGCGCGTCGGGCTTCCAGTTGTTGCCGTTGAAGACGTACTTGAACTGCTGGCGATCGTTGGCACCGGGGACGTAGGCCACGAAGTAGTCGCCGTACCTGGTCATCGGATTGGCGGTGGTCGACCAGCCGTTGAACTGCCCGGCCACGTTGGCGGTCGACGCATTGGGCGCCCAGACCTTGAAGACCACCCCACCGGGATTGACGCGCGTGGCGCCGATCGGGGCGTGGCTGAGCGTGTTGAAATCGACCACGAAGCCCCCGTCGGCCGGCGGCCCGTCGGACATGCCGCTGACGCTGTAATAGTCGGTGTCGGTACCGTCGGTCAGCTCGAGGTAGTAGCTCAGGCTGCTGGCGCCGGTGGCGGGCACGTCGGCCGCCCAGATGGCATACGGACCACGGTCTTCGACCCAGTAGGCGTCGTAATAGTTGACCGTGCCGTCATCGACCACCACGCGCGCGGAAGTCAGGTCGAACTGGTAGGCCTGGAAGCGCACCTGGAACGCCTCGCCGTTCATTGGGCAGATCGGCCGGCAATCCAGCCACTGGATGTGGGAGATACCGTCCCACTCCACGTTGTTGTCGTTGTTGGCGGGCAACAGCAGCAGCATCGCCAGGGCTGCGATGGTCATCTTGACAATCCTCCGCGCGGGACGGGCCGCGGGCCAGCTACTTCTATTTCCAGGCTTTGAAGACCTCGGCGGACCGGGGCCGCCCACGCGGGGCGACCCCGACCGCCTTTATCGGCAAGACGGTTGCTCGCGTGTGCGCCGCGGTCTTACGGCCCCACGGTGAGCGTTATGTAGGCCGGTCCCGGGTTGGCCGAGATGTCGAGCAACACGGTGTCGCCGTTGAAGGCCGCCATGTTGCCCCAACCGCCGAGCCCGGGCAGGGCCTGGTTCGAACCGTAGGCCGCCCGGCCGCACGGCCCGCCGATGCCCTCGTCGCTCTGGGCGTTGTTGGTGATGTAGGCGAAGACGTAGAAGTCCTGCGCCTGGGTCAGGCCCAGCATGGCGCGCGGGATCGAGATCTCGATGCCAGTGGTGGCCGAGGTCGGATCGTGTCCGCTGTCGGCCGGGGTCGGGAAGTTGGGATCCCAGGGGCCGACGCCGTCTGCGTTGCTGTTGTCGATGGCGATCTCGACGCCGCTGTTGCCGGTCAGCAGACCGTTGCCGGTGCCGACGGCGCCGATTCCGAGCACCGTGACCTCGCCGGTGTTGAGGTTGGTCAGGTCACAGGCGTAGACCAGCAGCGTGTCGCTCTGCCCGGGAAACTTGCCGACCGAGATGGTCAGGGCATAGTCGGGCGTGAAGACGGCCGCGGGGTCGATCGAGGCGCCCTGGAAGTAGCGCAGGATGCGCGGATAGAAACCGACGCAGGGCACGTTGGGATCGGGCGCGGTCGCCAGCGGGTGGCTGCCGGCCAGGGCGTCGGTGTCGAAGAAGATGGTCAGGGCGTTGTTGTCGGCCAGGTTGCCGGGGATGCCCAGGTAGATGTTGTTGGCGTCGTAGACGTAGAAGAGCTGATCGAGCTCGTTGTAGTTGTCGCCGAAGCCGGTGTTGGTGTCCTGGATGTCGTAGGACAGGCCCCAGTTGGCGGTGTCGATCAACAGGCCGTCGATCACGGGCTGGGCAAACGCCGCCACCGACATCGTGCCGATCAGCAGCATGGCAGATAGTTTTCTCATGGTCATGACCCTCCGAAGGTCGCATTCGCCGTTCTCTTGGCGTTCGGTTCTCATCGGTTCAACAATCCCAATCGTCCGCTAGTTGCAGTTGTCGCCGTACTGGGCGAGCAGCAGCGACAGGTCGGCCAGGTCGACATCGCCGTCGCCGTCGAGGTCGCCCATGTCGTGGCCGGCCCCGCCGGTGGTGCCGTAGTTGGCCAGCATGATGGCCAGGTCGGCCAGGTCGACGATGCAGTCGCCGTCGATATCCGAGGTGCAGTAATTGCCCGAACCGCCCGGATTCGGACAACCCTGCGACTGGGCGATCGTGTAGCACACGAACT
>CAZRSM010000342.1:0-10563 GCA_964602755.1 uncultured Planctomycetales bacterium | reverse complement strand
CCCAGCAGCTTCTCGGCCTCCTGACCGCGATCGGACAGAGCCAGGATGCGGGCCCGCATGGTGCGCAGCCGCGGGTCGTCGGGGTACGCGTCGGCCAGCGTCTCAACCAGGTCGAGCGCTTCCTGGGTGCGGTCGAGCCGCACGTACACCTCGGCCTGCGTCAGATAGAGCCACAGGGGCACCGCCTGCCCGGTGCTCTGGTAATAGGTGAACAGCTCCTGAAGGTACTGCTGGCACAGGCCCAGCCTGTTGGTCTGGCGGTAGATCTTGACCAGTTCTTCACGGGCCAGACGCGCGAACTGCGGCATGCCCATGCCCTTCTCGGCCTGGCTGATGGCCTTGCGGAAGGCCCGGATCGCCGGCCGCTGCTCACGCTTGGCCAGCGCCAGATGCCCCTGGATCAGGGCCGTCAGTGAGCGTTCGGGGAAGGAAGACTCGGCCTCCTGCACGAAGCGCTGCATGTAGGTCAACGCCTCGTTGCGCACCTTCTCGTCGGTGGCACTGCGGAACAGGTTCAGCGCCAGGTCGAAGCCTCGACCGATGAGCATCAGCCGCTCGCCGGTGTTCATGGCCGCCCGCAACGTCTGCAGCCCGGCGGTCTCGTCGAGGGCTTTGGCAACCGGCTCCAGCACCTTGGCGATGCAGGCGAGCTGGTCGCGCTGCCAGGTGCCGTCTTTCATCAGGCCGATGCGCTGCAGGTCGGCCTTGCTGGCATAGGCGCGGTAGGCCGCCGGCTCCAACTGCGTCGCCGTGTCGGCGTGGTGCACGCCCTCCTGTACCCAGGCGCGGACCTGCTGCTCGTCGGCCTGCTCCCAGCCGTCGCGGGCCTGGGCCAGCAGCAGGTTGGCCAGCGCCAGGTGCAGGTCGGCGGCGTCGGGATGCTTGGCCAGGCCCTCCTCGATGACCTTGCGGGCCTGGTCCCACTGCTTGAGGTTCTGCATCGCCTCGGCCAAAGCCACGCGCAGCTCGACCACGTCGGGGTTGGCCTGCACGGCCTGGGTCAGAATCTCGACCTGCCGCCGCCAGCCCTCGTTCATGATGGCCTGCATATCGGCCCCGCTGCCCGCGGCTCGGGCCTGGCGCGAACGTTCCATCGCCGCGCGAATCTCGTGGTCGGCCAGCACCATGGCGCAGTAGCGGTCGCTCGGGCCGATCTTCTCCAGGACCGCGATGGCCTCCTCGGCCGCGGGCGCCAGCGTCGAATCGCTGCTGGTGAGCCGTTCGAGCGCATCGGCCCGCAGGGCCAGCGCCAGCGGGTCCTGCTCGTGTCCCGGCAGGGCCAGCAGCGCCTCGGCGTACTCGCGCACGCGGCTCCAGTGCACTATCGGGTAGCGACGCACTTCCCAGTTGCGTTCGAGCAGGGCCTCGAGCACCGCAGCGTCGTTGGGCGACTGGGTATGGGCCAGGTTGAGCAGCCCGAACATGGCCGGCAGATTGGCGCGCGAACGCTCCACCTCGGCCGCTTCGATCAGGTATTTGGCGTCGTTGTCTATGTGGTAGGCGTTCTTGAACAGGGCCACGGCCCGCTCGTAATCGCCCTTCTTGGCCGCCGCCCGGGCCCGCTCGGCCACTGCCTCGGGATCACGGCGTGAGGCGTTGTAGGCCGCGATGGCAACGACCAGTACCGCCAGGATGATGCCCCCGGCGGTCAGAAAACCGACGACGCTGGTATTCAGACGTTTCTTGGCCATCTTGCGGTGCTCCTCCAGTCACGCCTCAGCCGCCGGTGGTGACGGGCGGCTGCCCGGCCTTGAGCGCTTCCCAGTCCTGGAAATGGTCTTCCCAGAGGACGGGCATGAGTTTTCTGAGCAGCTTCTCGGTCGCCGCGATCGTGCGCGCCCGGTCGGCGGGCACGCCGGCGATCCGATTCATGAAACGGATCTCTATCTTGCAGTAGTACGCGTAGCGATCGAACAGGTTCGAAACCGCCGTCCGCACCGCCAGGCGCGTGGTCATGTACTTGCCGTTGGCGTAGAAGAAGTAGCCCACCACCAGCGGACGATCGGGCGCCGGTCCCAGCAGGCTCGAGCGCTCGGCCGGCTGGAAATCCAGGAAACTGACCGGGATATCCACCGGCTGGCCGTGGGGGCCGGGCAACGTGAAGTGCTCGACCTTCTCGCCCACCAGCGTGGCCCCGCCCGCCGAGTAGCACTCCTTGGGGTTGTGCGGCACGGGGTCGTCCTTGCCGGTGTAATAGGTGATGAACAGATAGACCAGCGAGCAGGGATCGTCATCGGGGAGGCTGTTGTCATCGAGGTACCACTGGAGATACTCGTGCGTGCCGAGGTTTTCGAGCACCTCGTCGCTGATGGGCGGAAGCTGACGGGCCGAGAGGGTGTACTCGGGGGCCAGCTTCTGGGCATCCAGGTAGGCCAGCGGCTTCTTGAGCGGACAGGGCTGTTTGGCAAAGGTGACCTCGAAATAATGCGAGAGGCCCTGCATGCCGCCGGCGGTTGCCAACAGCAGCCCCACGCACACGTAGAAGCGCAGCCGACATCGGCCGCCGACCGGCCGGTCGGCGGCGCCAGCCCCGGAACCGCTCGCGGCCGCCTGGTGCGCCGCGCTGGCCGCGCGCTCGTCCTTCACGCCGGCTCCTCCTCGTCCTCTGGCTCTTCCACGAACAGATTGTTGAGCACCCACCCCAGACCGGTGAAGATCCCGAACGCGATCATCAACGTCGCCAGCCCCAGGATAGCGTGATAGGTTCCGCCGGCATACTTCGGATCGACGAACACGTGCAGCAGCGTGGTGATGGTCACGCGGATGACGTTGGCCAGAATCGCGATCGGCAGGCACGAGGCAATCAGCACCACACGGTGCCAGGCCGGGCGATCCGAGATGAACGCCACCGCCACGCCCAGCGCGAACAGCGTCATGGCGCTGCGCATGCCGCTGCACGCGTCGGCCACGTCCAGCGCTCCGGTCTTGCCCTGGTAGAGATAGGCGATCGTCGAGCCGACGCGTTCGATATCGAGCGAGGGGATCAGGTTCAGCAGCCCGGCCGAGACGCTGGCCGCGATCCGCCGCAGCGGATCGGTCAGCATGAAGTAGATGCCCTTGGGCAGCGGAATCGCGAAGAACAGGTAGGCCCACGGCACCCAGATGTGCCGCAGGATGGGCAGGCCGCACAGGAACAGCACCACGCCCAGCAGGCACAGCAGCATCGAGAACGGCCGCAGGTAGCCGATCTTCACCACCCACAGTGAATACTGGTACAGCGCCAGCGACGCGACCATCAGCACCAGCCCCACCCAGGTGTTGCGCACGGGCGTGTGCCGGATGCGCTCCCAGCGCAGGTAGACCAGGTAGATGCTGAACAGCGGGATCAGCCAGCCATGCGACCAGTCGGGCGAGCGCCACTGGTAGGCCAGCGTGCGGAAGACCATGTAGAAGACGCTGGCAAAAGCGGCCGCCACCACCACGGCGCGCACCTGGGCCGGGCGGTCGAACTTGAGCGTCGGTTCTGGTTGCGTGGTCGCCGCCGGGTTCATCGAGTCGGATCGTCCCTAGAAAGGCAGTCCCAGTGTCTGCCGCCGCTGCAGATCGATCGTGGCCGGGTTGGGCCGCGCGGTGTAGGCGTCCTTGTCGGCGAAGTTGCGGTCGTAGACGAAACCGAACCCGTACGCGATCCGGAACGAATTGCGGATCACGAACAGGAACGGGGCCACGATGTCGGTGCCGACGTTCACGATGTCTTCGTCGCGCAGCAGGATGTCGTCGTCCAATCCGGCGAAGATGCGGTCGAGATTGACCGGGATCGTGATCTGCTTATCGGTGCCCTTCTCGCGCCGGATGATCTCGCAGCGCGAGGGCCAGGCCAGTTGCGTGAAACCGCCCACGGACGCGATGGCCTGCTTGATGGTGATCTCGCGGCCGTTGAAAGCGTACACGCCGGGCCGGGCCACCTCGCCCATCATGTAGTACACGCCGATATCGACCGGCACGTTGATCAGGTCGCGGTTGCGGATGACGATATTGTAGCGCGGATCGCCGGCCTTGAGGGCTTCCACGTCGATTTCGATCACCCGCTGCGACAGCTCGTACTGCGGTACGTCCTCCCAATCGAACGGCTCATCGAGCGCGTCGTCGACCACCTCGCCCGCGCCGGGTTCGGCTTGCTGCTCAGGCTGCTGCGACCGCGCGGCGGCCGGCCCGGTCGGCGCCGGGCGCACCTCGCCGGTGACCGGATCGTAGATCAGCGGGGCCATGCGCTGCTGACCGCCGGCCGGCTGGGGCCGGGTGGCGGGCGCCTCCGACTGCGTCAGGGCCGACTCCAGTTCCTGCTGCACGGCCGACTCGGGCATCGCCGGGGCCGACTGGGCAACGGGCCGGGGTTGCCCCATGCCGGCGGCCAGGGTCACGCCGCCGTCGAGCGAATCGTCGGGCGGAGGGATGATCAGCTCTTCCTGTGGCTGCCCCTCGTCGAGCTCCTCGAGCCCGGCGCCGGGGCGGCCTTCGACACGGCGAATGACGTAAAGCCGCTTGACCTCGGGACCTATGTCGCCGACCAGGCCCAGCACGTCGAGCAGCCGCATGTCGGGCTGGCTCAGCGAGTACGTACCGGCGCGGGTCACCGAGCCGATGACGCTGAAGTACTGGTAGCGTTTGTTGGTGGGCAAGACCTGCACCAGCGGCTCGGACAGGATGCCGGCTTCCTGCAGCCGGGTACGCAGGTCCTGCTCCAGCTCGTGGACGGTCATGCCCTCGACCTTGATCAGGCCGAGTTGGGGGATGCTGATATAGCCGGTCTGGGTCACCTCCAGGTTGGCCGAATACGGGAAGCCCACCTGGTAGAAGTCGTTGATGAAGACCTGCATCGAATCGAGCGGACCGAAACGGTAGTCCTCGAAAACCGGCACCAGGTCTTCGGGCGTCGGCTCCGTGGCGTTGGCCAGACCGACCGGGCCGTCGCGCGGCGTAAGCACGCGCCGGATGCCGCCTTCACGGTACTCGAGCGGAAACATGCCGACGGCGGTGGGGTCCAGGAAACTCTTGGGCGGCACCATGGCACAGCCCGCCAGCAGCATCAGCACCAGCGCCGACAGTACGGTCGATCCCCATCGATTCAGAGCACGACGTTGCATACCCATTGCAGACCGCTCAACGTAAGGTGCACACGTTGCCCGCCGCTCCGCCACTCCACGTGCGGGGCGCAGCCGGGCCAGACGATGCATAACCACTGGAAAGGGCCTGGTTTGAGCCCAACAGCTTCTCCGCATTAAACGGCGAAAACGCCGCGTGTCAAACACTGAAAGAACACGAACCCACGTCCAGGCGGTGCCGACTGACCCGGCCCTACGCAGGTCATACGGACCGCAAGCCCTCCAGTTCACTCGGGCGCCCGACCGGAGCGTCCCGCGAGACTGTACTGTTATCGGCCGAACCTCCATGCGCACTTGTGCATCCTAACGGGGATTGCCCCCCACCGACAGCCGCCGGCCCCCAGGCGGCTGTCACCATCGCGTCGATTTGGCCCGCCCGGCCCAGCTCACTGCGGATTGGCGTCCCGCTGTGCCGATAGTGCCGATCAGAATGTACTCGCACGACCCTACAGACCGCAAACGCGTCGCGATCCTGGGCGCCGGCGGCCACGGCCGCGTCGTGCTCGACATTCTGCTCCAGGCCCGCCGACACCAGGTAGTGGGCTTCCTGGACAGCAACGCCGACATCCACGGCCGCCGCATCGACGGCATCCCCGTGCTGGGCCCGATCGACGAGCTGGCCCGCCTCGCCAACGAACACGGCATCACCGGGATCATCATCGCCATCGGCGACAACGGCACGCGGCGCGGCCTGGCCCGCGAAGTCCAGCGACTCGGCCTGGAGCTGATCAGCGCCATCCACCCCTCGGCGACCATAGCGCACAATGCCACGATTGGGCGTAACGTCGTAATTGCCGCTGGCGTAGTGGTTTGCGCCAATTGCCAGATCGGCGACTCGGTGATTCTGAACACCGGCTGCATCGTGGACTACCAGTCGATGATCGGCGAAGGCAGCCACATCTGCCCTGGCGTGCGTCTCGCCGGACGCGTGAAAGTCGAGCCGGGAGTGTTCATCGGGATCGGCGCTACGGTGGTGCCGCGGGTGACGCTGGGTTGCGAATCGATCATCGGGGCGGGCACAGTGATCCTGGACGACGTGCCGCCGATGGCGACCGTGGTGGGCGTGCCAGGACGTCCGATAAGGCTGGCAGCCGCTTCCGAGGACGAAGCCGCCATGCTGCTGCCTGCCGGCCGGGTGCGGGCTATGTCGACTCCGTGACCACTGCAGGCTCGGCGTCGCCTGCGCCGGCGACCACCCGCCGCAGCGGCCCTGCCGACAAATCGACCCTCACGCTGAGCACCTGCGTAATCTGTGTCTCGATTGAGCGGGCCTGGTCGAGCAGCTTCTCGGCCTGGCGGCGCACGGCGGCCAACTGGTCGGTCAGACGCTGCCCGGTGACATCGAGGGCGACCGCCAGCCCCGTCCGCATGGCGCGCTCGGCGATGCGCTCGGTCGAAGGCTTGAGCAGCCGGTCGATCACGAACGGCACGGCCCACGAGAGCGCCACCAGCAGCACGCTGCTGACGGCGAAATCGACGCCGGGGTACTGGGCCTGGCCGCGCGAAGCGTTGTAGTAGCCGCGCAACAGGTTGAAACCCACCCACATCAGCGCCACGATCGGCAAGAAGCCCATCAGGAACCCGGTGACGCGCCGGCCGGCCCGCTGCCACACGGTCCCCGGCCTGGCCAGCGCGGCCCGCAGACGCTGCTGCACGTCGGCCACCACGCGGTCGGCGGCCTGGTCCACAACGGCGTCGAGCGCCGCGCGCAGCTTGTCCGGCCGCAAGCCCAGCCGGCGGGCCTCGAGCTCGACGGCGCTGACGCACTCTTCGCGGAGCGTCTGCTGCGCCCAATCGTCCCACAGCGGGCGCAACAGGCCGGAAAGCTCCTGCGTCAGCGAGTCGTCGGTCACGGTGCTGCGCGGACTGATCGAACCGATGCCGGGGCGTACGGAGCGCAGGACGTCCACGGCCTGGCTCAGCCCGGAGCGTTGGCGCGTGGCGAAGCGGCCGGCCAGCTCGCGCAAGGGGAACTCGAGTCCTTCGGCCAGCATGAGGCGGGTCTTGTCCCAATGGCCGGCGAGTGCCTGCTGCAGCAGCTCCCACTGGTCGGGCTGGCCGATGCGCCGCATCGCCGCGTGGAGGGTGTTGTGCAGTTCGCGCAGCCGGGCGGCGTGGCCGAGGCGTTTGAGCTCGCGCAAAGCGTGCGCGTCGAGCAGATCGGCGATGGTCTGCTGCAAACGGTCGAACTCGTCGGGGCTGGGCAGCTCGACCAGGTGCGGGGCGCAACTGGTACACAGCAACACGGGATCGTCGAACCCGGCGCTGCGCAGCAGCTCGACGAAGTCGGCCCGCTGATCGGGCTGGCCCTCGTCCCAGCGGTTCATCACGAACAGCCAGCCGTGCCGGCCGCGGCGTTGCTGGAGCACGCGCCAGCCGACGTCGTCGCGATAGCGTTCGGGGCTGACCACGTAGACGAGCAGATCGACATGCGGCAGCCAGGCCAGGGCCAGCTCGCGGTTCTGCTGCTCGACGCTGTCGATGTCGGGCGCGTCGAGCCACAGCACGTCGCGGTGGCGCTGGTCGTCGTGGCGGCACAGCTCGACCTTCTCGACCGGCAGCTCGTCGGGCAGATCGGCCAGGGCCACCGATTCGTGCACGTAGACCGTGACGCTGCGCGAGGTGGGACGCTCGACGCCGGTGCGGGCGATGGTCCGGCCGGCGAGGCGGTTGAGCAGGCTGCTCTTGCCCGCGCCGGTACCACCGAAGAAGGCCACCACCAGCGGGCGGCGTTCGGCGTCGGTGAAGAGATCGTCGGGCGAGGCGTGTTCCAGCTCGTCGAAGGCCCGCCGATCGGCCGCTTCGAGCCAGCCGTCTTCGCAGGCCTGCTCGAACCAGTCGCGGCAGCGCTGCTGGAGTTGTCGGTACGAATCGCTCATTTACCCAACCTGCCAATCAAGTTGCTCATGCATCGCCTGGCTCGTTGCCGGCCGGCTCGGCTCCGAGATTCGCGAGCTCCTGGCGGGCCAGCTCCAGCTCGCCGGCCGAGATGCCCAGCAGCCCGTCGCGTTCGAGGCCGGCGGCCAACTGGTGCAGTTCGCCGGCACAGACGCCGTCGATCAGCCGCTTGCGCACGTGTTCGAGCTGCTTTTTCTTGAGCTGCGCGGCCACGTGCGACATGTAGGTTCCCAGGCTGCCCTCGGTGAGCATGGAGACCAGTCCGAAGACCGCCGGCGCCAGCAGCAGATCGGCCGGGCTGAGCCCGCCCATCTTCACCGACAACGCGATCGAGCTGGCCTCGGCGGTGAAGCGCGCCGTGCGCAGCGTGTTGAGCAGCCGCGGGCGGCGACGCAGCGTCTCGTACAACTCGTTGGCCGCGGCGTTTATCTGCGGCTCGAAGTCGCGCCGTTGCTGGCGGGCCGCTGACTGCCAACTGCTGCGCAGGCGCGGGGCCTGCTGCTGCAGACGGCCGGCCAGCACGCGCCACACGTCGGCGGCTGCGGCCGGCTGGTCGGCCCGGCGGGCGGCCTGGTGCTCGAGGCGGGTCAGCAGCCGCTCGAACAGCTCGAAAAGTACCACTTCCTCGCCGGCCAGATCGCGCAGCTCGGTGCGGGCCGCGAGGCGTTGCGAGCGCCACTGCCGGCGCGCCGCGAACAGCTTGCGCGCCGGCCACGACAAGGTGTGGCGCACCTGGCTCATCACCTTGCCAACGCCCGGCAGCTCGAGCAGGTGCAACAGCTCGACCGTCGCCCGGCGAAAAGTATCGTAACGCTGCGGGTGTTCGAGGAAGCCGGTGCGATAGTCTTCCAGCAGATCGTGCAGCCCCTCGGCCACAAGCGTGCGCCACTGGTCCACCGCGGCGATCTCCTGACGGGCCGCCGCGGACCAGCGCTCCCAGTTGTCCGCCAACATGCGGGCCACCGCCGGCATGCGCGGCTGATCGTGGACGACCTTGAGCCGCGTGGCCACCGCGTCACGCAGCTCCCAGGCTTCGGCCAGCGCATCCAGCTCGTCGCCACCCTGGCGCCGCAGGTAGTCCACGCAGACGATCGGCGCGTGGGCGTAGCCGCCGGCGGTCTGACGCAGGCGCTGGCGGACGGCCTCGAGCAGCGGCGGGCGGTCCTCGGGCGGCAGCTTGTTGAAAACCACCACCAGCGGGCGGCGCAGCGCCGCCAGGTGTTCGAGCAGTTGCCAGACCGACAGGTCGGCGTATTTCTCGCGGCTGACCACCAGCAGGTGCACGTCGGCCGCGGCGGCGCATTCGAGCACGCCCTGGCGATAGGCCCGCGCGGCCAGCGAGTCGAAGTCGGGCGTGTCCCAGACGAGACAGTCCGGCAGGCCGCTGGGCAGCGGAGCCGCGACCGCAGACAGACCGAAGCAGCGCAGCTCGTCGGCCTCGACGTCCCGGCGACCCTGCCGGGCAGCCAGCTCGGCGGCTTCGGCCCGTCGCCAGCCGGGCAGCAGCGCGGCCAGCCACTGCTGGGGCAGCTCCAAGTGCCCCAGCGCGAACGCCTGGGGATAGATGGTGTAGCCCGCCAGCGGGCTGACCGCCGCCAGCTCGGCCCCGGCCAGCATGTTGACGATGGTGCTCTTGCCAACCTGCGTGGGGCCGATGACGGCGACCTGCGGCGGGCGCTGGGTGGGGTCGAGGCCGGCGTGACGCAGGGCGGCATGCGCCAACAGCAGTTCGTCGACGAGCTGCTGGTCGCGCTGGTCTGCGCCGCGCGGCTGAGCCGGCTGCGCGGCGCGCTCGAGGTGATAGCGGATCAGGCGGTCGAGCAGCGCAGTTATGGTCTCGACAGCGGTCTGGCCCGGGGCCCGCTCGCCAACGTGGACCGAATCGGCAGACTGATGTTCCTGATGGGTCATGGCACACACCGCACGCGACGACCACGGCCGTCTGGTCGGTATTCTGACGCAACTCGTCGTTATTAGATAGCCCCGGCGTGCCGTTGGCGGCAGCGCCGGCGGAGCATTCTGCAAATGAAGAATGGCGAATTGGTCGGCGCCGGCGGCGGCACGGCTCTTGGCCGGCGGTTCGTGGTCGCGGGCTGCGACCCCCCTGTGGTCCCCCCTGAAAGGGGGGACGGTTGAACGCGCCGCCCGACGGCGTTCTCTCAATCCCTTAATCCCTGTTCCCTCAATCCCTGTCTCCGCCCCTGCGACCCCCCTGTAAGTCCCCCCTGGAAGGGGGACGGTCGGCAACGGCGCCCCATTGATACCCGTGGTGGGCGGTGCCCACCCTACGGAAGAGGGACGCAGGGACGAAGGGACGCAGGGAGAGGGATTAAGGGAACGGGGATTGAGGGGTTGAAGGGTTACATTCGGCTGGCGGCGCGGCTGTACACAGGCGGTTCGTGTTCGCAGGCTGTGACCCCCCTGTGGTCCCCCCTGAAAGGGGGGACGGTTGACTTGGCGCCCTTGGTGGTTTCTTGGCGCCCTTGGCGTTTCTTGGCGCCCTTGGCGTTTCTTGGCGCCCTTGGCGTTTCTTGGCGCCCTTGGCGGTCCTTGGCGGTTTCTG
>CAZRSM010000341.1:0-2173 GCA_964602755.1 uncultured Planctomycetales bacterium | reverse complement strand
CGTCGACCGTGACGCGGTCGCGCTGCGGGTCCACGAAGGCCGGCAGCTCGGTGACCAGCTCGTCGTTGACCAGCACCCGCCCGGCTTCGATCAGCTCCTCGGCCTTGCGACGCGAGGCCACCCCCGCGTCGGAGAGGAACTTCTGCAGACGCACGCGCCGGTTGTCGGCGGTCTTGTTGCCACTTCTGGTCATCGCTGGCCCCGTTGAGGTGGCGCGCTCATTGCGCGTCGCCCGCGTCGGCGGGCGGCGTGTTCGGCTCGGCCGGGAGGCTCTCGTCGGCCTCGGGCCGCTCGGGACGCTCGGGCGGCGCCAGCAGATCCTGCATCAGCGTCTCCTGCATCAGCAGGTCGGCCGGGATCACGCCGCTGCTGCACAGGTTGTCGAGCACCTCGATGATGAGCGAATAGTCCAACCCGATGCCGCGCAGTTGCCCGTCCGGCCCCGGCCGCGGCGCATCGGCCAGCACGCGCACCAGGTCGGCCACGCGCGGCGCGATGATGATCGGCTCGCTGACCCGCCGACCGCTGCGCGTACGCCACAACACCGACACGTCGCCGTCGGCCTGCGGCGCGTTGAGGATCACCCAGTCTTCCGGATGACTGTAGAACAGCGGCACGATCAACGGCGTCTCGGCGCCGAAGACGGCGATGCGCGGCTCGTGCGCGGTGTGCACATATATCATCGGCGGCCCGTGCGATTTGAGCACGTCGAGCACCAGGTTGTCGCGCGTGGGGTCGATGGGGCTGGTGAACCGCATGGTCTGCAGGGCAGGGTGCTGGTGACGACGCAGGGCCTCATACGCCGCCACGCGCACCACCGTGTCGGCGTCGTCCAGCAGCTCGACCAGCGGCCGCGCCGCCTGGGGATAGCTGCAGCGCCCCAGCTCGGTGATCGCTTCGAGCCGGTGCGGATCGCGCGGATCGGCGGCTGTCTGCGCCAGCGGCCCCACCGCGCCGGCGTCACGCAGCCGGATGCCGGCCCGCGCCGCGTAGAAGCGTACGCCGGCATCGCCGTGGACGTACAGCGGCTGGATGTGGGGCAATACCGCCCGCCCGATGCCTTCCCAGATCAGCGAAATGTGCTTGAGCGACTCCTCCCCCTCGTCGAGGTGCTGGGCGATCTGCATCAGCTTGGCCTCGACTTGCTGCGGCGTGTTCTCCAGATACAGGTGGGTGGCCAGATCGACGAAGTGCATCGGCCGGTCGGCATACGCCGCCGGCGTCGTCAGCTCCAGATAGCCCTTGCTGACCGCGTCGGCGGTCTTGGGATACTGGCCGAAACGCTCGTTGATGCGGCGTTCGATCCGCCGCGCCATCCAGTACGACGGCTCGCGCAGCAGCAGCCGCACCGTGCGGGTCTCGACCGTCCGCCCGCCGCCCAGCACGAAGCCGCGTCGCGGATCGTGGGCCTCGGCCGGCTGGCCGGTCAGCCGTGGCGTGGTATAGATCAGGCCGGCCCCCAGCGCCAGCGCCGGACCGGTCACCAGCTCTTTACCGACCGCGGTGGCATCGTAGCGCCGCAGTTCGCAGGGAATCAGCACGCCGCCGGCCAGCGAGCGGGTCTGCGTGCCCACGGCCTGCAGTTGCAGGTCGAAAACGGTGCCCTGCGGTGCCCCCGGCGGCACCAGGCCGTGCACGACCACCACCGCCGTATCGAGCGAGTCGATGAGTTTGCGGGGCGAGAACTTGATGCGCTCGCGGCGGGGCGCCCGGGCCGAGGCCCGCCGACCGAGATAGTCGATCAGGTAGTCGCGGATGATGGTGGGGCAATCCGAGCCGCCGTTGTCGCCCAGGCCGACCACCAGCCCGTAGCCGCGCAGGTGCTGGGCGTAAGCCGTCCCGATGACGGCATAGGCCCCGACGGTGTCCTCGAGGAGCACGTTGGCCGGCTTGTAAGGCTCGGGCCGCGGCTCGGGACCGATATCACGCTTGCCCCAGCCTTCGCAACCGGCCACCAGCCCCACAAGCAGCGCCAAGCCCCCCGCCAGCCAGCACTTGTGAATCGGCATGGTCACTCCCGCACATCGCCTCCGCCACGCCGGCCCACCGGCGGGCCGCACGCGGATCGCGGTAACTATACCCGATGGGGGCGTGTTAATCATGGGCTGGCCCGCAGCCCCCCCCCCCCGCCACCCCCCCCCGCAACGCGCCCCCCCGAAAACCGGCAGCCCCC
>CAZRSM010000340.1:0-4649 GCA_964602755.1 uncultured Planctomycetales bacterium | reverse complement strand
TCCTGGTAGACCATGATGCCGTAGGTCTCGGAGAGCACCTCGGTCATCACCGGATGCGGCGTGGTCCACTGTTTGCGGCCGTGCTTGCGGGCCACGAACTCGTCGATGTATTCCATCGGCCCGGGCCGGAACAGGGCGTTGGCGGCGATCAGGTCTTCGATGCGGTTGGGCTTGATCTTGAGCAGCACCTCGCGCATGCCGCCCGATTCGAACTGGAAGATGCCGCGGGTCTCGCCGCGCTGGAACAGGCCGTAGACCTTCTGATCGGAAAGGTCGATCCGGTCGAGGTCCAGCTCGATGCCGTAGTTCTGCTTGATCAGGTCGCAGGCCCGCTGTATCTGGGACAGGGTCCGCAGGCCCAAGAAGTCCATCTTCAGCAGGCCGACCTTCTCGACGATCGGCCCTTCGAACTGGGTGGTGACCTCCCTGGCGCCCGCCTGCTTGTGCAGGGGAATCAGCGTGTCCAGCGGCTGGTCGGCCACCACCACGCCGGCGGCGTGAACCGAGGCGTGCCGCGCCAGCCCCTCGAGCCGCCGGCCGATATCCAGCACCTTGCGGATGGTGGGGTCCTGCTCGTAGAGGCGCTTCAGCTCCGGCTCGCGTTTGAGCGCCTTGTCGATGGTCATCTTCAGTTCTTCGGGCACCAGCTTGGCGATGCGGTCGGCCTCGGCCAGGGGCACGTTCAGGGCCCGGCAGACGTCGCGGATGGCCGCCCGGGCCTTGAGCCGCCCGAAGGTGATGATCTGGGCCACGTGGCCGTACTTCTCGCGGACGTAGTTGATGACCTCCTGGCGCCGATCCTGGCAGATGTCGATGTCGATGTCGGGCATTTCGTCGCGCTCGGGATCCATGAAGCGCTCGAAATACAGCCCGTAATGCAGCGGATCGACGGCGCTGAGCTGCAGGCAGTAGCCCACCACCGTGCTGCACCCGCTGCCGCGCGCCACCGCGGGGATGTTGTTCTCGCGGGCGAAGCGCACGAAGTCCCAGACGATCAGGAAATAACCCGAGAAACCCTTGCCGGCGATGACCTCCAGCTCGTAGTCGATGCGCTGCCGCAGCTCGTCGGTTATCTCTCCGTAGCGCTCCTTGGCGCCCTGATAGACCAGCTCGCGCAGGTAGTCGTCGGCGGACTTGCCGCCCGGCGGGTCGTAGCGCGGGGCGAAGCGCTTCGAGAAGTCGAACTCCAGGTCGCACATCCCGGCCACGCGCAGCGTGTTCTGGAGCGCTTCGGGATAGTCGCCCAGCACGGCAGCCATCTCGGCGGGGCTCTTGAGGTAGAACTGGTCGGTGGAGAACCTGAAGCGGTTCTCCTCATCGACGCGGGCCTGCGTGGCGATGCAGCAGAGGATGTCGTGGGCCTCGACGTCGTCGTGCGTCAGGTAGTGCACGTCGTTGGTGGCGATGGTGGCGACGCCCAGCCGCCGGGCCAGGTCGGCCAGCTCGGGGTTGATCTGCTTCTGGGCCTCGATGCCGTGGTCCTGCAACTCGATGAAGAAGCGGTCCGGCCCGAAGATGGCCAGGTACTCTTCGGCCACGCGCTTGGCGTCGGCATAGTCGGCGTGCAGCAGGTGCTGGGGCACCTCGCCGCCCAGGCAGGTGCTGGTGCAGATCAGGCCTTCGGAAAACTCGCGCAGCACTTCCTTGTCGATGCGCGGCTTGCGGTAGAAGCCCTCCAGGTAGCCGATCGAGGAGAGCTTGATCAGGTTGCGGTAGCCGGTGAGGTCGGTGGCAAGCAGCAGCAGGTGGTAGGCCCCCTCGCGCAGGCCGCGGGTCTCGCGATCGTCGCGTCGGCCGGGCGCCATGTAGACCTCGCAGCCGATGATCGGTTTGACGCCGGCCGCGACGGCGTTGGAGTAGAACTCGATGGCGCCGAACAGGTTGCCGTGATCGGTTACGGCGATCGCCGGCATGTTCATGCGCTTGGCGGCCTCGACCAGGTCCTTGGTGCGACAGGCCCCGTCGAGCAGCGAGTACTCGCTGTGGACGTGCAGGTGTACGAAGGGCGGCGGCTGGGTGGTCGAACTCTCGCTCATCGTTTCTCGCCGGGCTGATAACTGGTGCGTGGCGCAGAATCGGCGCCCGCCACACCCGATATGTTCACGCCGGCCGCTCCGGGAATCAAGTTCAGCTCCGTTCCCGTCGATGACAAGCACGGAAACCGCTCGGGCAGTCTGGCGCGCGGCCGCCCGCTGTCCGGCTGAAACTGCCGCGGATTGGAGTGCGAAACGATGAACCTGCGCGGGTGGATCGCCAGGCCGTGGGCCGGCATGGCCGTGGCTCTGGTCATGGCGCTGAGCGCTGCGCCGGCCGGCGCCGACGACGTGGTCAGGATCGGCGTGCTGGCCAAGCGGGGACCGCAGAAGTGCCTCAAGAAGTGGAAGCCCACCGCGGACTACCTGTCGGAGAAGCTGGGCCGCAGGGTAGTCATCCAGCCCATGAAGTTCGCCGCCGTGCCGGTCTTCATCAAGAACAGGAAGATCGACTTCTATCTGGTCAACTCGTCGATGTACTGCGACATGCAGAACCGGTTCGGCGGCGAGGCGATCGTGTCGCTGATCAACGCGCGCGAGGGCAAACCGCTCAAGCAGTTCGCAGGGGTGCTCTTCGTGAAGGCCGACAGTCCGATCCAGAACCTGGAAGACGTCAGGGGCAGGCGTTTCGCGTGCGTGAAGAAGACGTCTTTCGGTGGATACCAGATGGCCCTGCGGCTGCTCAAGCAGCACGGGATCGACCCCGAGAGGGACTGCAGCGCGTTCAAGGAGGCCGGCACGCACGACAAGGTCGTGCAGATGGTGCTCAAGGGCATCGCTGAAGTCGGCACGGTGCGGAGCGACACGCTCGAGCGCATGGCGGCCGAGGGCCAGCTCGACATGAGCAGGATCCGCGTGCTCAACAGGCAGGACGACGGCTTCCCGTTCGTGCACAGCACGCAGCTCTATCCGGAGTGGCCGCTGGCCAGGTGTGCACACACCGACGGCGAGCTGGCCAGGGCGGTGGCCCGGGCCCTGCTCGAGATGCCGGCCGACAGCCCGGCGGCCAAGGCGGCCAGGTGCGCCGGCTGGTGCCAGCCGCTGGACTACCAGCCGGTGGCCACCTGTCTGGGCGAGCTCAACATCGGTTCCTACGGCAAGTAGTCATTCGCAGCAGGCCGCGCCTCGGCCGGGCGTGGCGCGGTCCCGGTCGGCCAGCCGCAGTCCGCCCGCTGTGCCGAGGCGGGAACGGCGTTTTCTTGCGGAGCAGCGTGATGAAAAGAAGCGGTTCTATCAAACAGCGAATCCTGGTCTGGAGCGGATTGTGCCTCTCGGCCACGGCCGGCGTGCTGATCGCTTACGCGGCCTATGCCGTGCGCGAGATGTCCTGCGCGGACGCGATGCAGAAGACGGCCTTTGCCGCCGAAGCCCGCGCGGCCCAGCTCGAACGGCAGTTCAAGCTGGCCTTCGAGACGGTCAACTCGCTGGCCGACATCCTGGCGGCCGTGCCCGATGACGCGATCAATCTGGAAATCGACCGCGAGGCGGTCAGTGCCATCCTCAGACAGATCCTCGCTAACAAGCCGGGCGTGCTGGGGGTCTTTGCCTGCTGGGAGCCGGACGCCTTCGACGGCATGGACGCCGGCTATGCCGATACCGAGGGGCACGATGCGACCGGGCGCTTCGCGCCGTACTGGTATCGTCGTGGCGACGAGGTGGCCCTCACGTCGTTGCTGTCGTCCACGAGCCACTCCAGCAGCGGCCAGCCCGGCCCGTGGTACCGGCGCGCGGCTCAGACCCGGACGCCGCTGGTCACTGAACCGTTCCTCTTCGACGAGCATGACCGGCGCTGGTGCAGCACGCTGACAGTGCCGATCGTGGTCGGTGACCAGTTCTTCGGCGTCGTCGGCATCGACCTGGACCTGAGCTTCGC
This sequence comes from uncultured Planctomycetales bacterium, assembly GCA_964602755.1. Classification (GTDB taxonomy): domain Bacteria; phylum Planctomycetota; class Phycisphaerae; order UBA1845; family Fen-1342; genus JALSRY01. Next base: position 743 of record CAZRSM010000340.1, on the reverse strand, counting down.
CCAGGAGCTGGCCGATTCGGTCGAGGTTTACCCGGGGGCGCAGTTGCTGACGATCACGTCCGAAGGGCGCGTGATGGCCGCTACCGGGCATCCCAAGGAGATCGGCGCCGGGGTGCAGCAGGTGGCCCCGGCCCTGGCCGACAAGCTGGCTGACACCGCCCAGACCTTCACGGGCTGGCTCGGCCGCCGGCTCTTCGCCGTTCATTCGGTTGAACTGGCAAACGGCTCCAGTCCTTGGCACGTGGCCGTTCTGGTGCCGCGCGAGCGCGTCGCCGCCGCTGGTATCGCGCTGGTCAAGCGTGCAGTGGCCATCGGCGGCAGCTGCCTGGTGGTGGCGCTGCTGATCCTGGTGGGTGTGGCCAGCAGGATCGCGCGGCCGATCAAACGCATCGCCGACAATCTCGACGAGAGCGCCGCCCAGGTGCGCGGCGCCGCCGAGCAGGTCTCCAGTGCTTCACAACAACTGGCCGAGGCCGCCAGCCAGCAGGCTTCCTCGCTCGAGCAGACCTCCGCCACGCTCGAAGAGATGGCCAACATGGCCCAGGCCAACGCCGAGAACGCCCGCCAGGCCGACGAACTGGTCTCGCAGGCCCGCGCCGCGGCGGAGCGCGGCGATCACACCACCGGCGAGCTCGACACGGCCATGCAGGACATAAACGCCTCGGCCGACGAGATCGGCAAGATCATCAAGGTCATCGAGGGCCTCGCCTCCCAGACCAACCTGCTGGCCCTCAACGCCGCGC
>CAZRSM010000339.1:0-1638 GCA_964602755.1 uncultured Planctomycetales bacterium | reverse complement strand
TGATCGACAAGTGGGTCTTTCCCGGCACCCAGGGCGGACCGCTGATGCACATCATCGCCGCCAAGGCGGCCGCCTTCGGCGAAGCTCTGCGTCCCGAGTTCAAGCAGTACCAGCAACAGGTGCTCGACAATGCCCAGGCCCTGGCCGAAGCACTCACCAGCCACGGCTATCGCCTGGTCTCCGGCGGCACCGACAACCACCTGCTGCTGGTCGACCTGCGCGACGTCCACCCCGACCTGACCGGCAAGCAGGCCGAAAGCTGGCTCGAATCAGCCGGCATCATCACCAACAAGAACATGATCCCCTTCGACGAGCGCAAGCCGACCCAGACCTCCGGGCTGCGCCTGGGCACCCCGGCCCTGACCACCCGCGGCCTCAAGACCGCCGAGATGAAAACCGTGGCCGACCTGATCCACCGCGTGCTCTCTTCCGACGGCGACGAGACCGTCGTCGCGAAGATCCGCGGCGAGGTGCGCGAGCTGTGCGAGCAGTTCCCCGTGCCGCACTAGCACCGCCGCCCGGCGGCGTGCGGCCGCTGGCTCTGCGGCTGTTGTTCGTGGGCCTGGCCGGGCTGGCCGGCTGCGCGGGGCAGGCGCGGATGGAGCTGGCGGCGCTCGATTTCAAGACCATCGACCCGCCGCCGGGACGGGTCTCGGTGGTCCAGGCCCACGAGTGCTATTGGTGGCTCGACGAGCAGCAGCGGGTGTGGGTCGCCTGGCGCCGCCACTGGCGCCAGCCCTGGCAGCCGCACTGGGATTTCCAGCTCGACGTCTCGGTGCGTCTCGACACGCTGCCGGCCGGCAAGGCCCGCAACTACAAACTCGACCGCCAGTCGCTGCGGATGCGTTTTCAGGTCGGCCCGTGGCAACTGCGCATCGCCTCGCTGACCGGCATCGCGGCCCTCTACCGCGACGGCCCCGACCGCCTGCGCGGCAGCCTGCGCATGCAGGCCTTCAGACGCACCGCCCAACTGTTCGGCGGCTGGGGCAAACCGGTGCGTTATCTGGTTCTGGCGCGCTTTACCGCCGTCAGGGACCGCCGCCGCGGCGAGCCGATCGCCCGCGCCACCGAGTCCGACGGCTGGGAGCGCAGCGCCACGCCCTCACGCCACAGGGCCTCCACCCGCCCCAGCGCCACGTCGAGTGCCAGCGCCACGTCGCGCCCCAGCGCCGCGTCGCGCCCCAGCGTCACGTCGAGTCCCAGCCCGTCACCGCCGACACCATGACCGTCCCCCCTTCCAGGGGGGACCACAGGGGGGTCGAAGCCAGCGAACACGAGCGGCCTGCGGATAGCCGCACCGCCAACGCCGCGCGACAATCCGCCATTCGCCATTCTTCACTTTGGTGGGCACCGCCCACCGCGAATGCAACACGGCAACGCCCGCCAGAAACCGCCAAGGACGCCAAGAAAACCGCCAAGGACGCCAAGAAAACCGCCAAGGACGCCAAGGGCACGCCAAGACGCCAAGAAAACCGCCAAGGACGCCAAGGCGTAGGGTGGGCACCGCCCACCGCGAATGCAACACGGCAACGCCCGCCGATCGGCCCCCCTCCCAGGGGGGACAACAGGGGGGTCGGAGCCAGCGGACACGTGCCGCCCGCGGAACGCCGCGCCGCCCGCAACTCCGGACAATCCGCC
>CAZRSM010000338.1:0-13175 GCA_964602755.1 uncultured Planctomycetales bacterium | reverse complement strand
GCCGCAGCGTCGCCAGCGGGCCGAAGACCTCGCAGCAGTCGACCTTCTGGTCGGCCGGGACGTTCTCCAGATAAGTGGCCTCGAACAGCGGCCCGTGGCGCTTCCCGCCGCAGAGCACCCGCGCGCCGGCGGCGACCGCCTCGCGCGTCCACTGCTCGAGCCGGATGGCGTCCTGCTCGGTGATCAGCGGTCCCAGGAAGGTCTGCTCGTCGAGCGGATCGCCAAGCCGCAGCTTCCCGGCGCGCTCGATGAGGCGCTGCTTGAAATCGTCGTAGATCGCCTCGTGGATGAAGACGCGCTGCACGCTGATGCAGCTTTGCCCGGACTGGTAGAAGGCCCCGATGGTGATCCGGTCGGCGGCGTAGTCCAGATCGGCGTCGCGATCGACGATCACCGCCGCGTTGCCCCCCAGCTCGAGAGCCACGCGTTTCTTGCCGGCCTTGGCCTTGAGCGCCCAACCCACCTCGGCCGAACCGGTGAAGCTCAGCAGCTTGAGCCGGTCGTCGGCCACCAGCATTTCGGCCTGCGGTCCGGGCATCGGCAGGATCGAAAACGCTCCCGGCGGCCAGTCGGTCTGGGCCAGGATCTCGCCGATGATGATGGCACTTACGGGCGTAGCCGAGGCCGGCTTGAGCACCCACGGGCAACCGGCCGCGATGGCCGGTCCCACCTTGTGGGCCATCAGGTTCATGGGGAAGTTGAACGGCGTGATGAACAGGCACGGCCCCAGCGGGAACCGCCGGACCAGCCCCTCGTAGCCCTTGGCGCGGGGACTGATGTCCAGCGGCAGGTACTCGCCGCCGATGCGCACGGCCTCCTCGGCGGCGATGCGGAAGGTGTCGATCAGGCGGGTCACCTCGCCGCGGGCATCGCGGATGGGCTTGCCGACCTCGATGGCCAGCACCCGGGCCAGCTCCTCCCGGCGCTCTTTTATCTGCTCGACGGCGTGATAGAGGATGGCCTGTCGCTGGCAGGCCGGCAGGCGGCGGGTCTGCTCGAAGGCCTCGACGGCCGCCGCCACGGCCTTCTCGGCCATCTCGGCGTCTGCCAGGGCCACGCGGGCCGCGGGCTGGAGAGTGTACTTGCTGGTGACCACCAGGTCGGCATTGGGGCTGACGGCTTTGCCGGCCAGAAACAAGGGATAGCTATCGCGTAACATGGCTGGTCCTCCGCAGGCTGCGGCCGGTCATTCTAGCGTCTGACGGCGGCCGGCGGGGACCGATGACGGGGCCACGGACCGGCAGCTCTTGCGGGCCGGCTGCGGGGCGGGCAAGGACCGGCGGCGCGGTGGCCGATACACATGCTGCAGCCGGCCCCCGGGGGTGCGGGGGCCGGGGGGCATTTTTTTGTTGCAGGATGTGGAACAATTCGTCGAATCACGATACCATTTCGCCAGCATGGGTCGCCCTATCCAAAGGCGCGGTTGCCGCAACAAAAGGGGCGGAGTGAGTGTGTGAGGCAGGCATCGAGTAGTGATAGGCGACTCGACCTTTGCCATCATACGTCCGATACCTGTGGTACACCTGTGATGAAGGAGAAGAAAATGAGTCGAAAGTGCGCGGTAGCGTTGAGTGTGACCGCCGCGGCGTTGGTGATGCTGGCAAGCGGTTGCCGCAACCACATGCCGCACGCGTTCACCTGGCCGGCCGGGGGGGACATCCAGCAGACCCACGCCAAACCGCCGGAGGGCGGATACTACTCCAACTGGGATCCCTACGCGGTCGAGCTGGAGGTGACGCCGCTGGAAGCGGTAAATCCGGTCCGGACTCAGCACTACATCATCGCCACGGTCAAGGACAAGGATGGCAACCCCCTGCCCAACCGGAGGGTCGAGTGGATCATCTCCTCGGGCAGCGTCGGCGACATCGTGGAGGTCGACGAGAGCGGCTGGCGGGCGAGCCGCGGCTACAAGGTCGACAACCACTACGCCGTTTCGCATACGAACAATTTCGACCACGTGCTCGACATGGGCACCGACGACCCGTCGGACGACATCCAGCTCACCAAGGGGCAGACCTGGTGCGTGATCACCTCGCCGATCGAGGGCGACACCCACCTGGTGGTCTACGCCCCGGGCATCTACGACAGGACCAGGCACAAGGTCTTCGCGGTCAAGCACTGGTACGACGTGCAGTGGGAGTTCCCGCCGCCGGCGACCAACCCCATCGGCACCACGCATGAGTTCGTGACCTACGTGCGCCAGGCGTCCGACGGCCAGCCGCTGGCGGGCTACGAGGTCACCTACGAGGTGCTCGACGGTCCCGACGCGGTCTTCGAGCAGTCCGGCGGCAGGACCGCCATGGTGCTGACCGACGCCAACGGCGAGGCCCGCGTGACGCTGCGGCAGGCCCAGCCGGTCGAGGGCACCAACAACGTCGCGATCGACATCGTGCGGCCGGCCAACGAGCAGTGCTGCAAGCCGGCGGTGCACATCGCCAGTGGCCGGACCGCCAAGACCTGGATCGGACCGCAGATCGCGATCGCCAAGAGCGCCCCGGCCACGGAGGTGGTCAACCGCCAGTTCCAGTACAGCATCACCGTGACCAACCCGTCGCAGGTCGACGCCACCAACGTGGTGGTCACCGACAACCTTCCCGAGGGCATCAGCTACGTCTCCAGCGTGCCCGAGGCCCGGGTCTCCGGCCAGACTCTGACCTGGTCGCTGGGCACGCTGGCCGCCGGCGGGGCCAGCGACATCACCGTCACGGTGACCGGCCCGCAGACCGGTACCTTCGAGAACTGTGCCGAGGTGGCCGCCGACTACGGCCTGCACGACCGGGCCTGCGCCACCACGGTCATCACCGCTCCGGCCCTGGCGATCGACAAGCAGTGCCCGGCCGAGGTGCTGCTCTGCGACGAGATCACCTACGTGATCACGGTCCGCAACACCGGAGACGCCCCGGCCAGCAACGTGCGCATCAGCGACGCGCTGCCGGCCGGCCTGGCCTTGAGCGACGGCCGCACCAGCATCACCGAGAACCTCGGCACGCTGGGCGCCGGCGAGTCCAGGCAACTGACCTACACCGCGCGGGCCAGCGAGACCGGCACCTTCGAGAACACCGTCTCGGTCATGGCCGACGGCGGCCTCGAAGCCTCCGCCACCTGCACCACCGTGGTGCGCCGGCCGGTGCTCGAGGTCACCAAGACCGGCCCCGAGATGCGCTACATCGGCCGCAACGTGGCCTACGAGATCACCGTCAGCAACACCGGCGACGCCCCGGCCCGTGACACCGTGCTGACCGACGTGCTGCCGGCCGGCACCACTTTCGTCGGCGCCAGCGACGGTGGCCAGGTGCAGGGCGGGCAGGTGGTCTGGAACCTCGGCACGCTGGGCGCCGGCGAATCGCGCAGCGTCACGCTGACGGTCAAGCCCGGCAGCGCCGGCACGGTGCGCAACACCGCCACCGCCCGGGCCTACTGCGCCGAAGCATCGGCCGAGACCTCCACGCGCATCGAGGGCATCGCCGCGATCCTGCTCGAGGTGATCGACGTCGAGGACCCGATCGAGGTCGGGGCCAACATCACCTACATCATCACCGTCACCAACCAGGGCTCGGCGGTCGGCACCAACATCCGCGTCAGTTGCGAACTGCCGGCCGAGCTGCAGTACGTCAGCTCGGATGGCCTGGTGCAGGCCACCGTCGACGGTGCCAAGATCAGCTTCGCCCCGCTGCCAGAGCTGCAGCCGGGGGCCAAGGCCACCTACCGCGTGATCGCCAAGGGCGTCAGCGCCGGCGACGTGCGCTTCAGGGTGAGCATGGTCAGCGACCAGATGACTTCCTCGGTCGACGAGACCGAAAGCACCCACGTGTACGAATAGGCCCCCCGGCCTGACAACCTGATCCCATCCACCGGGGTCGGGAAGCCGAAACAGGCTCCCGGCCCCGGCGTCCGTTGCGCCGCGCGGCCCGCCCGGCCCGCCCGGGCCGCCATTTCAGCCCGGAGGGTGGACCGGACGGCCGGGGAGCTGTAGACTCACACCGTGGTCAGAGGGGAGTTGAGTCCCGCCTGAGATCGTCTCCGCCGCGTACAGCCCGGGTAGGCCGTCCCCCGCGAGGATCCCCCGACCGGTTTTGTCCGTATGTTCTTCCGTTGTGACATCACTAGAGAAAGGGCAAGAGCGATGACGAAAACAACCCCGACCCCATTCAAGGTCGCGGCCCTGGCCGCAACCCTGGCCCTGGCGGCCGCCAGCCTGGCGCAGACCGGCTCGACCCGCATGGTCCGCCGCGAGCTGGCCTATCCCACCGGCGACCGCGCCACCAGCGTCGTCCTGCTGCAGCGCGTGGCGCCGGAGACCGTGCGCATGGGCCAGCCCTACGAGTACACCGTCACCATCACCAACCTCACGCAGACCGAAGTCAAGGAAGTCGTGCTGACCGAGGAAATCGCCGCCAACCTCCAGGTCGCCCGCATCACCCCCCAGCCCACCAGCCGGGACGGCAACCGCGTAAGCTGGAGTTTCGCCACCCTGGGACCGCGGCAGTCCGTCGAGGTGCGCATCGCCGGCACGCCCAGCGAGATGGCCGAGATCATCTGCTGCGCCACGGTGACCTTCAAGACGCTGGTCTGCGGTACGACCCGCGTCGTGCAGCCGGCCCTCGAGCTGGTCAAGCAGACCCCGCCAGAGGTGGTGATCTGCGAGCCGATCCCGGTGCGGCTGGTGGTCAGCAATCCCGGCTCGGGCCTCGCCCGCAACGTGGTCATCAACGACCCCCTGCCCGAGGGCTGGACCACCCGCGACGGCCAGCGCGTCATCAGCATCGACGTCGGCGACCTGCCGGCTGGCCAGTCGCGCGAGTATACCGTCGAGGTCCGCGCCGCCCGCACCGGCCAGTTCACCAACAGCGCCACGGCCCGCGAGGCCGGTGGCCTGACCGCCGATGCTTCGTCGTCTACCGTGGTCCGCAAGCCCGAGCTGGCGGTCACCAAGTCGTGTCCCCAGTATCGCTATGTCGGGCGGCCGGCGACCTTCGAGATCACCGTCACCAACACCGGCGACGCGGTGGCCCGTGACACCGTGGTGCTCGACCAGCTGCCGGCCGGGACCGAGCTGGTCGGCGTCGGCCAGAACGGCCGGCTCCACGGCCGCGAGGTGCGCTGGTCGCTGGGCGACCTGGCGCCGGGACAGTCGAAGACCGTGACCATGACGGTCAAGCTCACCCGGCGCGGCAACATCACCAACACCGCCTTCGCCCGGGCCTACTGCGCCGAGGGGCAGGCCTCGTGCACGCTCGAGTCGCGCGGCATCCCGGCCATCCTGCTGGAAGTGGTCGACCTGCAGGATCCGGTCGAGGTCGGCACCACCACCACTTACCTGATCACGGTGCTCAACCAGGGCTCGGCCGACGGTACCAACATAGTGATCGAGTGCGAGCTGCCCCCCGAGGAGAGTTTCGTCTCCGCCGACGGCCCCACCGCCCACGAGCTCCGCGGTCGCAAGGTGCACTTCGCGCCGCTGCCGTCGCTGGCCCCCAAGGCCAGGGTCAGCTACCGCGTGGTGGTCAAGGGCGAGGCGGTCGGCGATGTGCGCTTCCGCGTCTCGCTCAACAGCGACCAGATGCGCAGCTCCGCCGACGAGACCGAGAGCACGCACATTTACTGACCCCCGGCGCCGCGGCGATCGCCGCGCCCGTCGACCAGCGTCGTTCTCCCCGGGGCGGGCGGTCAGGACGGACTGCCCGCCCCGGTTCGTCTGACCGGCTCTCAGATCCCCGGCGCGGTGCAGGTGTTGCACGCTCGCCGGCCAGCGGCTATTGAAAGGCCACCCGCGGCGGGCCGGCGAGCCGGCCGGCACGCTTTCTTGACAGCGCCGCGAACCGGGATGGCGTCGATGACCAGCAGCCGGCCCGACCCCGATCGAACGCAACGCCGCCATGCCGGGCTGGCCGAGCGCGAACGGCTGGCCCGCCGGGCCGTGCGGCACCTGCGCCGCGCCAGCCCCAGGCTGGCCGAAATCATCGACCGCGTGGGGCCGCACCGCCCCATCATCACTCCAAGTCCGTTCGTGGCCCTGGTCGGCTCGATCCTGCAGCAGCAGATCTCGATGTCGGCGGCGGCCGCGGTTTTCCAGCGTCTGCGGCAGGCCGCCGGTGGGCGGATCTCGCCCCGCGCGGTGCTCGAACTGGGCACCGAGGGGTTGCGCGCGGCGGGTCTGTCGCGGCAGAAGGCCGCCTATCTGCAGGAGCTGGCCCGGGCCTTCGCCAGTCGGCGGCTCAGCGGCGCCGCCCTGCGTCGCATGGACGACGAGGCCGTGATCGCGGCGGTCACGCAAATCAAGGGCATCGGCCGCTGGACGGCCGAGATGCTGCTCATATTCTGTCTGGAGCGGCCCGACGTATGGCCCATCGACGACCTGGGGCTGCGCAAGGCGGTGCGCGACTTCCTCGGACTGCGCGAGCTGCCCGACGTCGCCACCATGCAGGCCACCGGCGAACCGTTCCGGCCCTACCGCACCTACGCCTCGTGGTACCTGTGGCGTTCGCTGGAAGGGCCGCTGATGCCGGGCATCGCCGTGCCCTGACGTGCCGGCACCGACGCCGGCCCTACACCCGACAGCAGGTGCGCGATGAGCGAGCACGACGGCTGGGTGATCGAGAACCGCGACTGCTCCGAAGCGGCCCTCGCGCAGTACGCCAGCGTGATGACCGTCACCAACGGCTATCTGGCCCTCAAGGGCCGCCTGTGCGAATACCGCGGCCCCGGCTGGCCCACCACACTGATCAACGGCGTCTACGACGAAATCGACCAGTTCGGCACGCTGCGCCTGAGCGAGTACCAGGGGCACTATCTCGATCCCGACTGGTTCGAATCCGCCGGCAAGAGCCCGGCGGTCGCCAACCTGCCGAGCCCGCTGCTGCTGAGGGTCTTCGTGGACGACACCGAGCTGGCCCTGCCGCTGCGCCGCAAGCCCGAGCGCCCCGTGTTGCGCGTGCCGCCCCACGGTCGGCGGCGCAGCAGGTCAGCGGGTTTCAACCCCACTCCGATCGACCCCGACGCACTGGTCGCCGACGAGCGCCCGGCGGTGCGCAACTTCTTCCAGCAGCTCGACCTGCGCAGCGGCGTGTACCGCTGGGGTTTCGAGTATGTCGATTCGCAGGGACGCGTAACGGCGATCGCCGGCGAGCTGTTCGTACTGTTGCCGCAGGCCCACCGGGCCTACATGCGCTACACCGTCACGCCGCGGGGACACCAGGCGCCGCTGCGCGTGATCAGCGGCATCGAGGGCCGCGTGCGCTCCAATACCACCGGTGAGCGGCAACTGGCGGTGACTGACACCGGCGCCGCGGGCGACGGCATCTGTCGGCTCGATTGCCGCACACTGGCCCGCGGCTGCGAGGTGCGCGTGCGCCTCGCCCACCGCACCGACGCCTCGGCGGCGCGGGCCGTGGCCGCCCACGAATCCGCCTGGTGCGAATACGAAACCGTCGGCCGGCCGCTGGAGCTGGAGCGCGTCGTCGTGCTGTGCTCGTCGGAAGACACGCGCCACGGCGTGGCGGTCGATGCCGAGGAGGAACTGGCCGCCGCGGCGGCATCGGGATACGCCGCAGCGCTCGATCGGCAGCGGGCGGCCTGGGCCGAAATCTGGCAGCGCTGCGATGTGCAGATCGAGGGTGACCAGGCGGCCCGGCGTCTGCAGCAGCGCCTGCGCTTCTGCATCCACCACGTGATGGCGGCCGCCCCGCGCCACAGCGACAAGCTGAGCGTGCCGTGCAAGCTGCTCAGCGGCGAGGCTTACCAGGGCAACACGTTCTACGACACCGACCTGTACATGGTGCCGCTGTACACCTTCACGTTTCCGCACCTGGCGCGGCGGTGTCTGAACTTTCGCTACCTTTCTCTGCGAGAGGGGCGGCGCAGCGCCGAGGAGCTGGGCCTGGAAGGGGCCAAGCTGGCCTGGCAGGCCGGACCTTACGGCGAAGAGTGCCTGGGCCGCTGGTACCGCTTCGTCGTCACCAACATCCACATCAACGCCGACGTGGCCTACGCCCTGATGCAATACTGCCACGCCACCGGCGACGATGACTTCCTGCAGGAGCGCGGCGTAACGCTGCTGGTCGAGACGGCCCGTTTCTACGCTTCGCGCGTGCGCTGGGACCAGCGGGCCGGCGGATACGTGCTCGAGAACGTGGCCGGCCCGGACGAGTCGCGCTGCCCCAGCGACAACAACTTCTACACCAACTACCTGGCCGCCTGGCACCTGCGGCAGGCTGCGACGCAGCTCGAACGCCTGCAGCAGACCGACGAGCACGCCTGGCGTTTCGTGCAGCGCCGCCTGCAGATCGAGCCGTCCGAGCCGACCGACTGGCGCGAGATCGCCGCCGCCCTGGTGCTGCGGCGTGATGCGGCCAGCGGCGTCTACGAGCAGTGCGACGGTTTCTTCGACCTGCCGCCGGCGCCCGACGACCTGCTGGAGGACCGCCGCTGCTGGTTCGTGCCGCTGCACGACTACCGGGCGCTCAACCAGCCCGACGTGCTGATGGCGCTGGCCCTGCTGCCCGACGATTTCGCGCCCCACGAGCTGCGGGCCAACTGGGACTATTACCGCCCGCTGAGCATGGACTTCTCCTCGATGAGCCACGCGGCCCACGGGCTGGTGGCGGCGCGGCTGGGCCTGCTCGACGAGGTGCTGCGCGAGCTGGAGATCAGCGCCGGGATGGACCTCGATCCCGGGCTGACCGGCCGCCGCGACACCGCCGAGGGTCTGCAGGGCACCGCCCTGGGCGGCGCCTGGCTGATCGTGACCGCCGGGCTGCTCGGGCTGCGGGTCGACGCGCGCGGCGTGCGGCTCGATCCACAACTGCCGCCCGGCTGGCACGAGCTGCGGCTCAAGCTCTCGCTGCGGGGGCAGACAGTGGAAGTGTGTGTCCAGCCCCAGGCGACCATGCTGCGGGGTCTGGGCGAGAACGCGCCTGGCATCGACCTGCACGTCTGGGGCCAGCCGGTGACCGTGGCCGGCGGGCAGGCCGTGACGGTGCACCGCGACAATGACGACCGCCCCATAACCACCGACTAGTCACCCGTTGCCGACTCGCGAAATCCCCTGCGGGGATTATGGGCACCGTTGCGCGCCGCGCGGCCGGCGGGCGGCTTTTTCCTGGTCGGGCCACCAGACAATTTGAATGCTTGGGTTGACGCAACCCGTCGCCATCCGAGGCCGCCCGCTGGTCGCGGCGCGCGGAGACGGCGGGTGCGATGTGGGGACCAGCGACGCGGGCCGCAGCGGCCGACGGCGTCCGAGGACAGTTTGTCAGAGGGTCGAGAACGATGGGAACGCAAACCGAGAACGCGGCACGCATCACGATGATATGCCCGAACCTGACATGCGGGCGCACGCTGACCGCGCCGGCATCGGCGCGCGGCAAGATCATGAAATGCCCGTATTGCGACGCGCCGTTCAAGGTGCCGGTCAAGCCGGCGGAAGAAAAGTCGCGCGGCAAGTAGCCGCCGACGGGGGGGCGACCGGCAGCGAGGGGAACAGGGGCAGCGCGATGGGTTGGTCCTTCCTGCACGTCAGCAGGCCCGAAGTGCACGCCGCCCTGGCAGCACCGGGCAGCGGCGGCGGCACCCGCCGGGCGACCTGGCTCTCTCCCAGCGAACGCGAAGCCAACGCGGTGGCGGCCGACTGGCAGGTCATCGTGCACCTGCGACAGCTCTTCGAGCGCGACCCCACGCTGATCGGAGCGTTGCTGGGCGACGGCAGTCCCCGCCGACCAGCGGGCTTTGCCACCACCGTGCTGGTGGCGGCGCTCGAAGCCCTGGCCGACCGGCCAGAGAGCGCCAGCCTGCACTACCAGGCGGCCCGCGCAGCGTTGCAAAGTGGATATCCGGGCGAGGCTCACCGTCTGCTCGAACGAGCGGTCGAGCTGGACCCGGCAAACGTGGAAGCAATCGCCCTGCTGGCGGGGTTTGAGCCCCACCAGAACGCGGGCGTCGAGGGGAAGCACGAAGCGCACCCGGCACGGCCCGATTCGCTTGGGCACCCAACCGCCGGGGGAAACGACAGGAGGGGAAATGAGCTACCTGCTTGAGACCATCGGTAAGGGTCTGCCGGGTCGCATGCTGGCGGCCTTCGAAGACCAGTTGGGCTGCAGGCCGGATGACGAACTCGCGGCCTTGCGCCGCCGACATCGCGACGCTTGCAGCTCGTTCGATCTGACCGTGCGGCTGGCCACCGCCAACCTGCGCGAGATGCGGCTGGGCGAGGCAAAGCGGCTCTACGAGCAGGCTCAGGGCATGGAAGGTCCGGCCCACCTGCCGCTGATCGGCCTGGCCTGCGTGGCCGACGAACTGGGCCGGCCCGAGCGGGCCTTGCGCTACTTGCGCAAGGCCCAGGCCGCCGCCCCGCGCAACGCCGCGGTCGCCTTCTGCATCGGGCAGTGCAGCGAGCACCTCGAAGACTACGCCACCGCCGCCGAGTCATATCGCCAGGCGGCCGAGCTGTGCCCGCAACTGCGCAACGCGTACGAGCGGCTGGGCGCCCTGGCGGTACGCAGCGGCGACTGGGAGCAGGCCCGCCGGGCGTACGCGCAACTGGCCGAGCTGGACCCGGGGAGTCTGGACGTGCTGCTGACGCTGGCCGGGCTGCACCTGCAGGCCGGCGAGTGGGCCGCGGCCATCGAGCTGTTCCAGCGGGCCCTGCTGATCGAGCCGGAAACCGCCGACGAAGCCCTCGATGCGGCGGCCGAGCTGGAGAGTGCCGGCCAGCTCGAAGAGGCCATCATGCGGGTGGAGGAGCTGGTGGCCCACTATCCGGGCGTGACCGAGTTCCACATCCACCTGGCCGACCTGTACGCCAAGGCCGGCAACGACGCCGGCGCCGTGCAGGAGTATCGCACGGCGCTCGAGCTGCATCCTTCGTTGCTGGAGGCCACCGTCAAGCTGGGCACGCAGCATCTGCGGCAGCGGCGCTACGGCGAGGCGGCCCGGGCCTTCAACCACGCCGTCGAGCTGAACGACCGGCTGCTGCTGGCCTTCGTCGGCCTGGCGGTGGCCCAGGAGCTGGCCGGCGCCGACGCCGACGCCCAGGCCACCTTCGACCTGGCGGTCAGCCTGGCGCCCAACAGCACCCTGCTGTTCTCCGAAGCCAACCGCCTGTACCTGCTGTCGTGCTGCCGGGGCAACCTCGACGAGCAGAGCGACCCGATCACGGCCGGCGGGGTCGACGGCCTGCTGCTCGAAGCCTTGCGCCGCCACGAACAGGCCCTGCTGAGCCATCCCCACCGGGCAGATCTGCACTATCGCCACGGGATGCTGTTGCGGCAGGTGGGCGAGTTCACGGCCGCCGAGCGGGCCTTCGGCCGGGCCGTGGCCATCATGCCGACGTTCGCCAAGGCGCAGATCAAACTGGGCATCACGCTGCGGGAGACCGACGCCGACGAGCAGGCCCGCGAGGCCCTGCGGGCGGCCGTGATGTTCGACGCCGCCCAGGCCGAGCAGCACTACCAGTTGGCCCTGCTGTATACGCAGTACAGCCGCTTCGAGTGGACGCTCGACTCGTTCGAGGCCTCGCTCGAGGGCCAGGCCGGTGCGGGCGACTTCCGCTACAATCTGGCGCTGGCCCTGCAGAACGCAGGCCTGCTGGACCGCAGCGAAGCCGGCTGGCACGGCATATGCGAACTGGCCTGGCAGGGCACCGGCGGCGCCCGTGATCGCTTCAGCGAGACGCGCGACGCCCCCTACTCCTGAGCGGGCCCGGCCACCGGACGGGCCGCAGCGAGGTGACGATGGCGCGCCAACCGCGGAGTCCGGGCGGTCGACGACCAGCCGGCGGGCCGCAGGCGTGGCTCGTCATCGCCGTCGCCGCGGCGCTGGCGTGGCTCTACTGGCGGGCCGACCAGCCGCCGAGCTGCGAAGGTCCCCCTTTGCCGGCAGTGCCAGGCAGCCAGCCGGTGCCGCGCTTCACGGCGCAGGCGCTCGACGGCCGGACGGTGACCTTTCCCGACGGCTACGCGGGCAAACTGGTTCTGCTGGATTTCTGGGCCACGTGGTGCCCGCCGTGCCGGGCGGAGTTCACACATCTGGTGGCGGCCTATGAGCGGTTCGGTGACGACGGACTGGAGATCGTGGGCATATCGCTGGACGCCGGCCGCGGCGTCGACCGGCGGCGGGTGCAACGGTTCCTGGACCGCGCCGCGGCGCGTTGGCCGGTCATCTATGACGACGCCGAGCGGATCGCGGCCGCGTTCGGAGTGGACGCACTGCCGACCGCGCTGCTGATCGATGGAACTTCCGGCGCCGTCCTGGCCCGTGGCCACGAGCTGCGCGGCACGCGCCTGGCGACCACGCTCGAGCGGTTCTTCGCCACGCGACGAACCTCGGGTGCTCAGCCGCCGACAGGAACAGAGCCATGAACCTTGCGGTCTTCGAGGACGAGAAGTATCGACAACTCCTGCCCCTGACCTACCTGCGCCCGGCGTGCGAGCTGCGCTGCGGGCGAGATCGGCTGATCGACAAGATGCGGCGCCACCTGGCGGGACGTCTGGTACGTCTGTTCGTGCGCCCCGAGCTCGAAGCGGTGATGGCCGAGCGCCTGGCCCTGATGCCGCCCAACGCCCAGCGTCCCTGCGTGCTGGTCAACGCGCGGCTGCTGGTGAGCCGGCCGACCCGGCCCCCGGAGGTCGGAGCCGCCTGGGTGGCAGACGACGAACTGCTGGCGGCCACGGTGCCGCTCGAGCGCCTCCAGACGCTGGACGCCGGGGACTTCCTCGATCCGCAACGGCTGGCGCGGCTGGCCGGCGACCTGCAACGCCAGCAGCCGCCGGCGGGCGTGCGGCTGATCGGTTATCACTGGGACCTGATCGGGGCCAATGCCGAGCTGCTGGAGGATGAGTGCGCCGGCCAGGGGCTGCACGAAGGACGTGTCGACCCGGGCGTGCACCTGCTCGAGTCGCAGCGGATCACGATCGCCGTGGGGGCGCGGATCAAGCCGGGAGCGGTGCTCGACGCCGAGTCGGGCCCGATCTGGATCGACCGCGACGTGACGGTCGAGCCGGGCTGCGTGATCGAAGGCCCCTGCTATCTCGGCCCGGGCAGCGTGGTCAGGGCCGGTGCCGTACTGCGCGAGGCGGTCAGCGTCGGGCCGGTGTGCAAGATCGGGGGCGAGATCGCGGCCAGCATCTTCCTGGGCTATGCCAACAAGCAGCACGACGGCTTTCTGGGGCACAGCTATGTGG
>CAZRSM010000337.1:0-5762 GCA_964602755.1 uncultured Planctomycetales bacterium | reverse complement strand
CCTGCTGCCGCATGTGCATCGCGCTCTATGACGTGCTGAAGGACGCCTACGGCGACCGCGTGCCGCTGCACCGCGACCACCTGATCGCCGGGGCGCTGCTGGCCGACGTGGGCAAGCCGATCGAGTATGTCAAAGGCCCCGACGGCAAGCCCGCCAAGGGCACCCGCGGCGACATGCTGCGCCACCCCTTCAGCGGCGTCGGTATGTGCTGGAAACACGGCCTGCCCGACGAGGTCATGCACATCGTCGCCACCCACAGCAAAGAGGGCGACCACGTGCAGCGCACGCTCGAGTCGATCATCTTCCACCACGCCGACTTCGTGGACTTCGACATCGCCTGCGCATTGGGCAAGGGCGCAGGCAGAAAGCGGTAACGCCGGGAACGCCGGGGCCGTTGCGCGGGCCCTGCCCACCACGTATACCGAAAGACGGCGGGATCGAGGACTTGAGGAATCGAGGGGGCAGCCGGCGTGAACCGTGCCCCTCTCCCCTCTGGGGACAGGTCTGCCGAGGGGCGAATACGGGAAGCCGTCGGTCCGACTCTGCCTCTCGCAATACGAACGTGTAGGGCGGGCGTCGCGCGCCGCTGCCCGCGACGCGATCGGCCAACGGCTTGCCGGGCCTGGTCCGGCGTACGTGCCGCCGTGCAGGCGCAATGCCGCGATCAGGGGCCGGTCATTCGTCGGGGGTCGAGCAGCTCGCTCAGTTGTTTTTCGTCAATCGGCAGCTTGCCGGCGGCGATGCGCTCGCGGGCGACTTCGCGCACGGTTCGCCCGCTCCGATAAGCCTCCCTGGCCAGCTCGGCGGCGGCGTCGTAGCCGATCACCGGCGTCAGGCTGGTGCACATCGCCAGGCTCCTCTCGATCAGCTCGCCGCAGCGCTGCCGGTCGGCCTCCAGGCCGGTCACGCATTTCTCACGCAGCACGTCGGCCGCGTTGCTCAGCAGACGCACGGATTCGAGCAGGTTGTGCGCCATCACCGGCATGCCGGTATGCAGCTCGAAACTGCCCAGCATCCCGCCGGCCCAGGCGATCGCCGCATCGTTGCCCACCACCTGGCAGCAGACCTGCAGGACCGCTTCGCAGATGACCGGGTTGACCTTGCCGGGCATGATCGAGCTGCCGGGCTGGACGGCCGGGATGCGCAGCTCGCCGATGCCGCAGCGCGGCCCGCTGGCCATCCAGCGGATGTCGTTGGCGATCTTCGTCAGACTGACCGCGACGGTACGCAGCACCGCCGACGCCCCGACCAGCGCATCGCGGGCGTGCTGGGCCTCGAAGTGGTTGGGGGCTTCGTGGAACTGCTCGCCGGTCTCGTGGTTGATGATCTCGCAGACCAGCCGGGCGAAATCGGGATGCGTGTTGAGCCCCGTGCCGACCGCCGTCCCGCCGATGGGCAGCTCGCGCAGGGTGATGACCTTCTGCATCACGCGCCGGTCGGCGTGGCTGAGCTGGGCCGCCCAGCCGCCGATCACCTGCCCCAGCCGGATCGGCGTCGCGTCCTGCAGGTGCGTGCGGGCGATCTTGACCACGTCGTCGGTCTCGGCGGCCTTCTCGCGCAGCGCCTGCCCCAGGCGGTGCAGTGCCGGCATCAGTTGGCCGTGCAGCGTTTCGACCGCGGCGATGTGGATCGCGCTGGGAAAGACGTCGTTCGACGACTGGCCCATGTTGACGTGGTCGTTGGGGTGTACCGCGCGCGAGCCGGCCGACTCGCCCAGCAACCGGGCCGCCCGGTTGGCGATCACCTCGTTGACGTTCATGTTGGTCGAGGTGCCCGAGCCGGTCTGAAAGACGTCCACCGGAAAGTGCTCGTCGAGCCGGCCGGAGATCACCTCGCGGGCCGCCCGCTGGATCGCGCCCGCCAGGTGCGGCTCGAGCAGGCCCAGCTTGCGGTTGGCCTCGGCGGCCGCCAGCTTGATCAGGCCCAAGGCCCGCAACAGCGGCCGCGGCATGCGATAACCGCTGATCGGAAAGTTCTCCACCGCCCGCTGCGTCGAAGCCCCGTAAAGCGCCTCGGCCGGCACCTGCATCTCGCCCATCGTGTCACGTTCGATCCGCACCTGACTCACGGCTGCTCCTTTGCGATTGCATCTGTATGGCCGCGGCTGGTGCTCCTGATCGGCGCCGCCCGCACGGCGCACAATACGCCCCCGTCGTTCCCGAGCACTGCTACGGTCTTCTGGTTATCCGAACACCGGCCCGAACCACTACTGCCCCAGCGCTTCGACCGCCTTGAGCTGCTCGGCCGCCGGGGCGTCCGGCGCGAAGCCCGCCCAGTCCGGCACCAGCGTCTTGAGCAGGTCGTGCAGCAGGACCACATACGCGCCATCCGGCTTCTCGGCCTTGAGCGCCTCGGCCAGCAGCGCCTTGAGCGGACCGACCGCCCGGCGGCCCAGCTTTTCGATGGCCTGACGCGCCGCCGCATCGCCCGCATCGCTGCGCAGCCTGGCGACCGCGGCTTTGACAGCCGCGGCGTCGGCGGCGCCCTGCATCTGACGGGCCTGCCCCAGCAGCTCGTCCACCGACCGGGCCAACGAGGCCGGCATCGACGTCGGCGGGTGCTCCTTGACCGCCGTCAGCATCGCCACCGCCCGGTCGATCTGCTCGGGGTTCATGCGCTTTTCGACTTCGCCGCGAACCGTCTGCCACGCGGCGGCCGGATCGAGCGGCGGATTGCCGGCCAGCGCCGCGGCGACCTGCTGTCCATACTTGCCGCTGGCCACCGACAACTGCAGCAGCTCGAGCGCCACCGGCCCGACCGCCTGCGGGTCGGCGGCGTGCAGATCGGCCAGGGCCGTTTCGTAGGTTTTCAGGGCCGCGTCGATGTCGCCCTTGGCGGCGAGCTGTTCGGCCAGGGCCACGCGCAGATGCCCACACTCGCCGCGCTGGGCCGCCTTGCCGCTGCGCAGCTTGATGGCGTTCTCCAGCAACTCGATCGCCAGCGCCGGCCCACCGGCCTGCTCACCCGGCAGGCGAGCCAGCCAGGTGGCTATTTCGGCCGGTGGCTTGGCGGCCACCAGCGGCAGGACGGCCCGCCAGGCCAGCACGCGGATTTCCTCCTCCGGCTCGGTCTGCGGGTCGAGCCGGGTCCACAACGCGGCGATGTGCTCGTCGCTGCGGGCGTAGCGCGCCAGGGTTTCGACCGCCGCACGCCGCACGCCCGGGTCGGGATCGGCTACCAGCGGCACCAGCGCGTCGATCAACCGGCCGGGTGACAACGCCCCGGCCGGCTGGCTCGCAGAAGCCCGGGCCGCCAGCCGCGGATCGGCCAGAACCTCGATGCCGCGCAGCGCCGCCAGGCGCACGGCAGCCGATGGCGGCGTATCGAGGGCGGCGACGAAGACCGCTCCGAAGCGGGGCTGCTCGAGCCGCGCCATGGCCCACAGCAGCCGCTCGCGGATTTCGTTGGCATCAGGCGGCGTGGCGCGCCATTTCTCCAGCAGTGCCGCACCGACCCGCTGGGCCGACTCCTGATCCAGCACGCGTCGCTCGGCGAGCCGCCCCAGAGCCGTGATGGCTTCGACCACCGTGTCGCGGTCGGCCGCCGAGAGCAGCTCGAGCAGGGGGCCGGCGGCCTGGTTGTCGCCGACGTAGCCCAGGCCGTTGGCCAGCGCCACGCGCACCGGCGTCGAGCGCTCGCGCGCCAGCATCGCCAGAAACCGCGCCCCGTCGCTCTGATCGCGCAACGTCGCCACCGTGCGCACCGCCGCGGCCCGCACTTCCGGCTCGCGGGCCGCCAGCAGCTCGCGCACCTGGGCGATGGTCTCGGGGGCGGGGGTCTTGCCGTCGGCCAGCAGCGACTGCACCAGTTCCAGCCCCAGTTGCCGCACGGTCGCCGACGAATCGCTGAGGAAGGCCTGCAGCAGTACCGGTCGGCGGGCCTCGGGGGCGCGCAGGTAGCTGTCGCGCAAAGCCGCCGCCAGTCGCCGTTCGACGGCCGCGAGCCGCTGGTGTGCCGCGCGGTTCTGGCGTGCCAGGCGCTCCATCTGCATCTGCGCCCAGCGGCGCTGGTCGACATCGCGCACCTGTTGCCACCAGCGCAGCGCCGCGTCGAAGTCGTCCTGGAAGTCGCGGCCGGCGGTCTCCTGCAGAGCCCGCAACGCCGGATACGCGATCGGATCGTCACGCCTGGCCAGCGCCTCGACCAGCGCCGCGGCGGCTGCCCGCCACGGCATCAGCCCCAGCGTCTGCACCGCCGCCTGGCGCACTTCGAGCGGCTGCGAAGCGTCGAGCATCAGCTCGCGCAGACGCGTCAGCACGCCATCGGGGGCGGCGGTCGCCAGCCCCACCGCCGCCGCGCTGCGCACTTCCGGGTCTTCGTCGCCGAGCATCTTTATCAGCGGCTCGACGAACTCGTCGCGCATGCTGCCGGGAATGTCGGAGATCGCCAGTGCAACGGCTACGCGCGCGTCGCGTTGCGCGCCGGCCAGAATCGCGGCAAGCCGACCGACGGCCTCGTTCCAGCCGCTGCGCAGCAGTTCGCGGGCGCCGGTGCGACGGGCCTGGGGGGAATTGTTGCCCTCGACCAGGGCGATCAGTTCGTTGAAGCGCTGCGGATCGAAGGCCATCGCGGCCCGGGTGGTCGTCGGCCGCGAGGCGCTGGACGTCTGCGCACAGGCCGCCCCGGCGGCGCCGAGCGCCATCACCAGAAATGCGAATATATTCCGCCCAGAATATGTCATTGCGCTCGGCGCCCGTGCGTTATCGCCATCGCGGCCCAAGTCATACCCGGTTGTGCGCCTGTGGTTGCGATGCTTTCGCGGCGTGTCGACCACCCGTCCGACGATCGTCGCGCCAGATGTATTATCGGCCGGTCCTGATCGCCTCCACCCGGCCGGGGTATTATAACGTCGAGATGCCCGAGGCGTAGGGCGCGCCACGCCGGCGCTGTCAACCGGCTGTTGGTCGCGTGGTGCAAACCAACCAGACCTTGTGCCGGGCGGGCTTTGCGCCGGATGCTCCAGGCTTGCTGAAGCCGACGCCGACGGCCTCCGATAGGAACTGCGGAGCGCGGCCGGCTTGATGCCGCCGGGCCGCCCGCATATGCTGAGTGTGGGCCTTGCACCTGAAAGATTCCCGCGGAGGATGCGCGCGTGTTACGCAAATCTGCCTGTGCTGCTGTCGTCGCGTTGGTGGCGTTGCTCCAGGCGCCGGCTTCCGGCGACCTGTTCGAGGACATCTACCAGGGCCTGGGCTATTACGTGATGCCGATCGGCTCGTCGAGCGGCGCGCTCTCCAACGGATCGCGTCTGGGACGCGTGCGCGTGGTGCCCAACCGGCTCGGCCAGGGTTATCGCCTCGAGCTCGACCGCACGTTCGGCAACGACCGGTTCGGCCGGCCCGAGGTCTTCGACCTGGGCGCCTACGAGCTGCAGTTGCAGGGCAGCACGCAGGCCACCTTCGGCTATACCTCGCGCGGCTTCCTGGCCGGCAACGCCGACATCTTCGCCAACAACCTGCAGTACGCGCTGCGGGCCAAGAACGGCCTGCAGGACCTCCAGGTCGAGGGCGTGCTCAACGTCTCGTCGAGGATGGAGGTCAACGCGCTGGGCTTCTACACGCTCAACTTCGAGGCCAACAACACCGACTCCCGGATCGTGCTCGACGGCATGGTCGTCGACGGCGACATGGATACCGACTGGGACATCGGCCCCATCAGTATCAAGGGCAACATCTTTTACGATGCGGCCCTGATGATCCTCACCGGGTTGGGCTTCGACACCACCGAGGCCGCGGGCCTGTTCCCCGGCTCGCCGGTGAGCA
>CAZRSM010000336.1:0-4385 GCA_964602755.1 uncultured Planctomycetales bacterium | reverse complement strand
ACTGCGGGGTAGAGCAGTTGGTAGCTCGTCGGGCTCATAACCCGGAGGTCGCAGGTTCGAGTCCTGCCCCCGCTAGTACAATCCGGGTTGCGGAAAAGCGCGACCCGCGGGTGAACGAACGACGCCGAGGTCGAGAGGCCTCGGCGTTTTGCTTTGGTGCGTGCCGAACGGTGTGTCCTGCGCGTCGGCCTTGGCGTCTTGCCATGTAGTGTACCCCTGCATGTTGGACAACTCCGTTGTCTATCACGCAGCGTCGCGTAGCGACACTGCGTGGATCTCGTCGGCCGGCAACGCAGCCGCCAGGCGGCCAGTATCCCCACCGCTTTGACCGAGATCGTCCCGTTGGGATCCCACCGGGCCGCGGGGGGGCAAACGGAACCGTGGCCGGCGGCCGACGGGGGTGGCGTCGTCGGTTGGCGACGGGATTGCCGGCGGGGCCTGGCCGTTGGCTGGCGGCGCTTTTCTCGCTAGCCTATGGGCCATGAGTACGATCCTGCTTTCCAAGCGCGAGCTGGCCGACGCGATCGCCAGCCTGGCGCGGCAGATTGCCGCCGACGCGCCGCGCGGCTGTTCGGTTGCGGTAGTGGGCATTCGGCGACGGGGCGAGGTGCTGGCCCGACGGCTGCTGCCGCTGCTGGAGCAGGCCGGCGTCAAGCCCGACCATTATGGAGCGCTGGATATCACGCTCTACCGCGACGACCTGACCACCATCGGCCCCAACGCGGTGGTACGGGGCACGGAGATCGACTTCGACATCACCGACACCTGGCTGGTGCTGGTCGACGACGTGCTGTATACCGGACGGTCGGTACGGGCGGCACTGAGCGCCCTGAGCGACTTCGGCCGCCCGCGGGCGGTCAAGCTCGCGGTGCTGGTCGACCGCGGGCTGCGAGAGCTGCCGATCCAACCGGACTATGTCGGCTTGCAGCAGCAGACCGAGCCGGGCAACATCGTTCACGTCAGGCTCGAGGAAGTAGACGGTATCGACGAGGTCGTGCTCGAATGAACGCCGCCCCTCAACCCCGCTGGACGCGCAAGCACCTGCTGAGCATCAACGAGCTCAGCCGCGAAGAGATCATCTACCTGCTGGATACCGCCGAGAGCTTCACCGAGGTCTCGACGCGCAGCGTGAAGAAGGTGCCGGCCCTGCGGGGGCGCGTGGTGGTGACGGCTTTCTTCGAAGACAGCACGCGCACGCGCATGAGCTTCACGCTCGCGGCCCAGCGCCTCTCGGCCGACATCCTCGATTTCTCGGCCAAGATATCCTCGACGTCCAAGGGCGAATCGCTGCGCGACACGGCCCGCAACATCGAGGCCATGGGCATCGACATCATGGTGGTACGCCACTCGTCGCCCGGGGCCGCCCAGGACCTGACCAAGGCGGTCAACTGCTGCGTGATCAACGCCGGCGACGGCCAGCACTCGCACCCCACGCAGGGTTTGCTCGACCTGTTCACGATCAGACAGCGCAAGGGGCGCATCGAAGGGCTCAACGTGGCCATCGTGGGTGACATCGCCCACTCGCGCGTGGCGCGCTCCGATCTGCGCGGGCTGGTCAAGCTGGGGGCCAGGGTCACGCTGGTCGGCCCGCCCACGCTGGTGCCCAAGGCGTTCGAACAACTCGGGGCGCGGGTCACGTCGGACTTCGACGCCGTGCTGCCGGAGATGGACGTGATCAACATGCTGCGTATCCAGCAGGAGCGCATCACCAGCAGCGTTTTCCCGTCGATCCGCGAGTACATCCGTCTGTTCGGCATGAACGCCCAGCGCCTGGCACGCTGCAAACCCGACGTGCTCATCATGCACCCCGGGCCGGTCAATCGCGGCAAGGAGCTGGCCGCCGACGTGGCCGACGGTCCCAACTCCAGCATCCTGCAACAGGTCACCAACGGCCTGGCGGTGCGCATGGCGGTGCTGTTCCTGTGTCATCAGGCCGCCGCCGGTGAGGGGCAGTGATCGGTCTCGCCCGCAAGCGCCGCCCGCGCGGCCCGGCGCCCCCCACCACCGTGGCGCGGATCGACTCCTCAACCCCAGAGCGCGGGCAGAAAAAGCGACGACCCGCCCCTTGCGGGTCGGGTCGTCCCGAAAAGCGATCCTCCACCTCGGGGCGTGCGTCAGCGCCGCCGACGGGCCAGCGTGAACGCCCCCAGACCCAGCAGGCAGAGCGTCCCCGGCTCGGGGATCGGAGCCCAGAGGCCGAAGCTCGCCCACTCGGAGCTGCGGATGACCTCGATCTGGCCGATGTCCACCAGGGTCTCGAGGAGGAATGCCACGCTGGGGTTGCCGGGTACGGTACTGCCGTCGAAGATGTACGTTCCGCTGGAGTAGCTCCAGCCGGGAAGTTGGTTGGGGTCGGTGGCGTTGCTGTAGACCGGCACCGAGAGCCAAGGAGTGGTGATCAGGCTGCCGCTGGGATCCCACGCGTGCAGCGTGAACTGCTCAGTGGTGGCGGATCCGGCATCCAGATCGCCGAAGTAGGTGTAAGTGCCCGTCGGAAGAAACCCCGCCGCCAGACCGGTGAAGTCACGGTACAGCGTGGTCCCCGTCGGGTTGTTAATGCCCGCCGGGATCGGGCCGACGGTCTGGTAGGTGCCGACCCAGGGCGCGAGCACGGGGGCCGTGGCCGGTGGGCCCCAGGTGCCCGAGAAGCCGGCCGTCAGGTTGTTCGGATCGTAGAGCGCCAGGTCAGCCGGGACCGCCGGCGGCGGCCAGGACTGCACCAGCGGCAGGTGATTGCCCGAGCCGGTCAGCGGCTGGGCAGTGGCCGTCGCGGTAGCCAGGGCCAGGAGAATCACGGCCGACACGGTGCAGGTACGCTGGGCATTACGGAACATGACAATCCTCCTCCAAACGCGTGAACGACAGGGGACCATTGGGGGCGCACCGCGCCACCAACAACACATACCGCACCGGGAAGCCCGTTCGGCAACTTCGACTCCCGCGTTCTCGGGCTGCCCGGACAAAGGCCTTCTGGGGCCAGGACGATCCGCCGCCGCGGCAGGGGCGTTCCGAAGACCGCGCAGAACAGCCCGGCGGCGAATGCCCACGGCGCTCGACGCCCGCGGGCTTGCGCGACGGCTCGCGTCGCGCAACCGTCGGCGAAGACGTGCTTGAATCCGGCCTGAACGAGCGGGACTACGAGAAGATCCCGAACACCCTCTGCTCAACGGTCCAGCAGACCGCGTATGTCCACCAATCGAAGCGGGGGGCCGACGCCTCGCTGCCGCGTCACAGCCCCCGTTCCGTAAGTGTTGACGCAGAACCCGGCGGCGCGGCTGTCGTTTTTTGGCCGGAACGCGCGCCGGCAGCGGGCCGGCGAAGGATGGCGTCGGCCGCGCACCGGAAGCGGGGCTGCGCGCCGGCCGCGGTCGCTCTGCGCCCCCACGGTTGCGGATTCACGCCGGGCAATCAGGCGCGGGCGGCGCATGACAAGGGGCCGCCGGCCATCGAGGCCGGCGGCCCCTGCGTGAGAAAGGGTTCCTCTCCCGCAAACCCGTCAGACAGCGATCAACGCCGCCGCAGCAGCGCCAGACCACCCAGAGCCAGCAGCGCCAACGACGCCGGCTCGGGGATCTCGGTGATCACGAAGTTGTCGAACAGGCCGAATGCCAGCTCGGTCGGGCTGGCAACCGACGAGAACAGGTCCAGGTAGTGGACCGCCACGCCACCGGTCATGTCGACCACGGTGCCGCCGTTGCTGTTGTCGATCCAGCCGATCAGCAGGCCGTCGAGGTAGAAGGTCGCCACGCCGGGATCGTTGGTGATCCCCGAGCCGATGGCGTCGGGATCGACGACGATGGTCATGTGGTGCCAGCCGTAACCGATGGTGCCGTCGGCCAGCGGGTCGGACGGCGCGCCGTAGTTGTCCTGCTGGTACTGCGGGGCGGCCTGGCCCGGGAAGTAGCTGGTGTAGTACGGGTCGGAGGCGTTGTTGGCGCCCGAGTAGGTGCCGGCGGCGTACTGGCCGCTGGCCGGCCACTGCTCGCCGTCGTTCTTGTACAGCCGGTAGTCGCGGCTCGAGCCGCCCTCGCCGGTGATGATCAGCGACGCCCCGTAAAGGTTGGCCTCGGAGCCGGCCACGGGGTTGTAGCCCACACCGCCGCCGATGAATTCGGTCGTGCCGGCGGTATAGGTGACGTTGATCCACATGTCGAAATCGACCTGGTACATGCCGGTGGCCTGGAAGGTGCTCGGGGTGGCGTGCACCGAATCGCCCGAGCTGGATGTCGCCAGGTTGGCGGCCATGTACAGGCCGGTCGTGCTGCCACCAGGTGAAGCCGGGATGCCCATGGTCGAGAAGTCATAGCCCCACTCATAGTACGAGTCGCCGTCCATGTAGACGGTCCAGTCGGTGCCGGTGTCCATATCGGACGAGAACAGCACGC
>CAZRSM010000335.1:0-3421 GCA_964602755.1 uncultured Planctomycetales bacterium | reverse complement strand
CGAGGATGATGATCTCGCCGTGCGCGATGGCCTCCTCGACCGGCTTGCGTGGCGTGCCGTAGAGATTGCCCAGATACTCGGCGTATACGAGCAGTTCGTCGCTCGCGATCATCTTCTGGAACTGCTCATGGCTGATGAAATGGTAGCTCTCGCCGTCGACCTCGTTGCCGCGCGGCGGACGGGTCGTGACCGACACCGACCAGCGCGAATTGGGGATTCGTCGCAGTAACTCGTTGCAGATAGAGGTCTTACCGGCACCCGAAGGCCCGCTGATAACCACCAGCTTCCCGCGTTTCCTGTTCTCGTTCATGGCCGCGGATTATTACACGGCCGCCGGAAGGATTCCAGCGCCGGTTGCACTTGCCTCGTCGAGGCGGGCCGTTAAACTTGTGCACCGGGGGAAATAGGATGCTTGTAGTTCTGTTTACGGTTCCTGGATCCCGGCCGGCCGCGAGCCGGCTCGTGGGGGTTCTCAACGATCAGATGCATTAGCGAAGGGATGTGTGACATGAGTGTGCGTGTTGGTCAGCCGGCTCCCGATTTCACCGCTACCGCCGTGGTGGACATGCAGTTCAAGGAAATCAAGCTCTCGGATTACCGCGGCAAGAACGTGGTGCTGTTTTTCTGGCCCCTCGACTTCACGTTCGTCTGCCCGACCGAAATCTGTGCCTTCTCCGATGCGGCCGACAAGTTCGCCGAACGCAACACCCAGCTCCTGGGCGTCTCCACCGACAGCCAGTACACCCACCTGGCCTGGCAGAAGCAGGACCGCAAGCAGGGTGGCGTCGGCAAGGTCAACTACCCCATGATCGCCGACACCAGCCACGCCATCAGCCGCGAGTACGGCGTGCTGCTCGAGAACGCCGGCATCGCGCTGCGCGGCCTGTTCCTGATCGACAAGGAAGGCACGATTCGTCACATGCTGGTCAATGACCTGCCGCTGGGCCGCTCGGTCGACGAAGCCCTGCGCCTGGTCGACGCGCTGGCGCACTTCGAGAAGTACGGCGAAGTCTGCCCGGCCAACTGGCACGAAGGCGAGCCGGCCATGGTGCCCGATCCCGAGAAGGCCCAGGAATACTTCCAGAAAATGGGCTAAGCCCCGGGCCGTCCGGGGACCTGGCCGGCCGTCTGCCGGCCGATCCCGCGCGAGCCGGCCAGTTGTCGGCCGGCAGATCTGGTTAGCCGCGGCGGCGCGGAGGTCCAGCTTCCGCGCCGCCTTTCTTCTTGCGCGCCCAGCGATCGAACCGCCGGCCGGCGCGCACAAAAAAAGCGTTCGCTGCATGAGGCCAGAGCCCAGCGAACGCTTAGTCGGTTTGGTGGATAGCGGCCAGGCCGCTATCGCCGGCCACCGGCTGGACTAGAAGTTGAACCAGTCCAGGCCGAAGAACCAGCGCAACACGGCGTAAGCGAAGATGCCGAAGAAGAACACCGTGCCCACGCCACCGCTGAGAATCGTGTTCAGATCACCGAGATTCATCTCGTTACTCCCGCTTTGCAAAGCTGTTTAGCCGTAGCGCTTTCCGATCCGTGTTCCCCGCTGGTCGGGGAAACCCTTGGCCCACGTCGCCACAACCACCCGGCGGCCGGTCGAACCGCCGGCTTCCCCCCCCAATCGCAGCAACGCAGGCCCCCTCGTGATTCGGAGACTTTACTAGTCGCCGCGGAACCAGCGCCAGAACCACCAGAGCAGCAGGCCGCCGACCAGCAGGCCGATGATGCCGTAGCTGGCCAGGTTGCCCAGGCCCAGGTTGTTGAGGAAGTCCGTCAGACCAGTAGTGGTAGTGTCCTGTCCCAGCAGCATGTTGATATCTCCCACTTGCTGTAGACCATGCGTTCCGATCCCGCCGCGCCGACGGGAATCGCTCGAAACGCCCATTACAGCGGCCAATTGTCGTGCCGGCGCAAAGCGCGTCAAGGGCATCGACCGCACTTTTTTTCGCTTTTCTCACACGGCCCGCAATGTTTGCGCGCCACTAATCCCGCCGCGCAAGCACGCTTTTTGAGTACGCCGCGTCGCCCGCGAAGTCGCTGGCCAGCCGCGGCCGCCTGACCACCCGCAGCCCCACACGCTCGACCGCTTGCTCCAGCCGCCGCCGACTGGTCAGACGGTGGTTGCTCGCCAGGAAGACAAAGCCTTCCGGTTCGAGCAGTTCGGCGGCCTGCTCCACCAGCCGGTCGAGGTCCTCGGTGATCGAAAACACCCCGCGCGGCTTCTTCGACCGCCCGAAGGTTGGTGCGTCGAGCACGATCAGCCCGAAGCGCCGCCGCTGGCGGGCCGCCCGCCGCAGGTAGGCGAACACGTCGCTGCGGAAGAACAGGTGATCGTCGAGCGCCAGCCCGTTGGCGGCGAAGTTCCGCTTGCCCCACTCCAGGTGGCTGGCCGAGACGTCTACGTTGACCGTGCCGGCCGCTCCGCCCAGCGCCGCGCAGACCGAGAACCCGCACGTGTACGCGAAGGCGTTGAGCACCCACCGGCCCGCGGCCAGCTCCCTGATCAGCCGCCGATTGTCGCGGTGTTCCAGAAACAGCCCCACCGAATAGCCGTCATACGGCCTGATCAGCAGCTTCACGCCGTTCTCGAGCACGGTCAGCTCCGGCTCCACCGGCTCGCCGATCCACGGTCGCGGGTCGCAGTGCAGCTTGCGCAGTCGCGCCTCGGCGGCCGCCCGGTCGCGCGGAAAGATCTTGCGATAGACCGCCCGGGCGCCCACCACGCGCTTGACGTCCTCGCACAGCCGCCGGGCCAGGGCCCCGTTGATCTCCATGCGCTGCTCGTGTAACTGCGCGATCAGCACGTCGCCGAACTTCTCGATTACCAGGCCGGCCGGCCCCTCGGCAGCTCCGTGCAGCAGTCGGGCCACGTTGGTCTGCGGATCGTCCAGCAGCTTGCCGCGCCGGGCGACGGCCCGCCTGACCAGCCGGCGCAGCTCGTGGACATTGGGGTTTGAATGACCGGTCGGTGCAGCCGCCGGCGCCGCCGGGCCGCGCCCCGCTTGTTGATCGCCTTCGCGTCTTACCTGACCCCCGCGACGGCCGACTCTGTTGCCGGTTCGCTCGCCGTCGACTGGTTTGCGGCGCCGGCCCCGCCGCGCGTCGGCGCCGCTGGCCCGTGGCCCCGGGCCATGTCGCAAACGCGTTTTCTCGGATCGCTCAGGTCTCACGCCAATCGCCAAGTACGCCAACCCGCAGGGTGGGCACTGCCCACCACGAATACGGCGCGAGCAATTCGCCATTCTTCATTCGGCGCCGCTCTGTATCCGCTGCCGCGACCCTCCCCCACGCCCCTCCCTGCGAGGGAGGGGAGTTTCGCGACACGCGCTCCCGCAGGTCCCCCGTCGGCCCAGGCGCCGGCTGCGCTGCCAACCGTCCCCCCTTTCAGGGGGGACCTGCAGGGGGGTCGAAGTCCGCGAATGGGAATGGC
>CAZRSM010000334.1:0-15411 GCA_964602755.1 uncultured Planctomycetales bacterium | reverse complement strand
CGGCGGCGCGAATCCGCCGGCGGCGTTTCGCAGGGTGGGCACTGCCCACCATCCGGCTGAACAAGACGCGCGCGGCGCGCGTGCCGCGAAACTCCCCTCCCTTCCAGGGAGGGGCGCGGGGGAGGGTCGAGGCAGCGAATGCAACAGTGCGAATGTTCCCTGATATGAACGGTTCTCAGCCATGACCATTGTCGAAGCGATCCGAACCGTGCTCGACGGGCGCGACCTGACCCGCCAGCAGGCCCAGGCGGTCGCCGAGCAGATCGTGCGTGGTCAGGCCAGCGAGGCCCAGATCGCCGGCCTGCTGGTGGCCCTGCGTGCCAAGGGCGAGGCGGTCGACGAGATACTCGGCTTCGCCCTGGCCATGCGCGCCGCGGCGCGGCGGGTGACCGTGGCGGCCCGGCCGCTGGTCGACACCTGCGGCACCGGGGGCGACTCGGCGGGCACGTTCAACATCTCCACCGTGGCAGCCTTCGTGGCCGCCGGCGCCGGCTGCCACGTCGCCAAGCATGGCAACCGCTCGATATCCAGCCGCTGCGGCAGCGCCGACGTGCTGGCGGCGCTGGGCGTCGAGATCGAAATGGAGCCCCAGCAGGTCGTCGAGTGCATCGAACAGGTGGGCGTCGGCTTCCTCTACGCGCCCCAGTACCACCCCGGCGCGCGCCACGCCGCCGGCGTGAGGCGCGAGCTCGGCGTGCGCACCATCTTCAACTGCCTCGGGCCGCTGCTCAATCCGGCCGGGGCCGATCGCCAGGTGATCGGCGTCTACGCGGCCGACCTCACCGAGCCGCTCGCGCAAGTCTTGCGCCGCCTCGACGCGACCCATGCCCTGGTGGTCCACGGCAACGACGGTCTGGACGAAATAACGCTCTGCGGCCCCACGCAGGTCGCCGAGCTGGTCCGCGGCACCGTCCGCTGCTACGCCATCGAGCCCCAGCAGTTCGGCCTTTCGCCGGTCGCCCCGGCGGCGCTGGTCGGCGGCGACGCGACCACCAACGCCCGCATCGCCCGCGAAGTGCTCGCCGGCCGGCCCGGTCCCGCGCGCGACGTCGTGCTGCTCAACGCCGGCGCCGCAATCTATGTCGCCGGCCTGGCCGATAGCATTGCACAAGGGGTGCGCCTGGCGGCGGCGGCGATCGACGACGGCCGCGCCCAGGCGGTGCTCGATGCGCTCGTGCAGCGCAGTGGTTCGAGCCAGGGCGTCTGACCGGGACCGAGCAGCGGTGAGCGAAGACCGGTAGCCCCCGACCGGCACCGGCTTGACAGGCGTCTTACCCGGCCGCAGCCTTACGCGATCATGAACATCCTCGACGAGATAGTCCGCCACAAGCACCGCGAGCTGCAGGCCCGCCAGGCGGCGCTGCCGCTGCCGCGGCTGAGGGAGCTGCTCCGGCAGTCCTCCGAGCCGCCGCGCGACTTTGCCTGCCACTTGCGCCGCCCCGGCCTGGGGGTGATCGCCGAGATCAAGCGCCGCTCGCCCTCGCGTGGCGAACTGCGCCCGGCGCTCGATCCGGCCGACCTGGCCCGCCGGTATGAACGCGCCGGCGCGGCGGCCGTTTCGGTGCTGACCGACGAGCACTATTTCGGCGGCAGCGACGCCGACCTGCGCGCCGCCCGCAGCGCCACCGCGCTGCCGGTGCTGCGCAAGGACTTCACGATCGACGAGTACCAGGTTTACGAGGCGCGTCACCTGGGCGCCGATGCGATACTGCTTATCGTGCGGATCCTCGACGATCGCCGGCTCGCGGCCCTGCTGGAACTGGCGCGCGAGCTGGGCCTGGCAGCCCTGGTGGAAACCCACTGTGCCGACGAGGTCCGCCGCGCGGTGGCCTGCGGCGCTGCCATCATCGGCGTCAACGCCCGCAACCTGGACAACTTCGAGGTCTCGCTGAGCAATGCTTTGCGTTTGCGCACGTTGATCCCTGAAGGGCACCTGGCGGTGGCCGAGAGCGGCATCCACACGCCCGCCGATGTGCGCCGCGTGGCCGAGGCCGGCTTCGACGCCATTCTGGTCGGCGAAGCGCTGGTGACCGCGGCCGACCCGGGGCAGAAGCTGCGCGACCTGCTGGGAGGCCGGCCATGAGCCGTCTGGACGAACTGCGCAGCCGTATCCGCCGACTGGACGAGGCCATCGTCGAGCTGGTGGCCTTGCGCACCGAGGTGGCCCGCGAGATCGGCCGCGAGAAGAAGCAGGCCGGCATCCCGCTGCGCGACTGGAATGTCGAACGCCAGGTGCTCGAGCGGGCCGGCCGGCTGGCCGAGGAGCTGCGGCTGCCGCCCGAAGCCGTGCGCTCGCTGATGCAGGTGCTGATCGCCACGTCGCGGGCCGAGCAGGAGCGCGTGGCGTGGTCGAGCTACAGCGGCGACGCAGCCGACATCGTGATCATCGGCGGAGCCGGCAAGATGGGCCGCTGGTTCGTCGATTTCTTCGGTAACCAGGGACACCGCGTGCGCATTTGCGACCCCGCCCAGCGCGAGCCGGGTTCCGCCGGGACGCTGGCACAGGCCACGGCCGGGGCCGACTTCGCGCTGGTTGCCACGCCGCTGGCCAGCGTTCCGAAGGTGATCGAGCAGCTCGTCGAGGGCGGCTTCGACGGCACGATCTTCGACGTCGCCAGCTTGAAAAGCCACCTGCGACCGGCGGTCGAGCGCGCCCGCGCGGCCGGGGCGGGCATCACCAGCATCCACCCCATGTTCGGCCCCTCCACCCGCACGCTGTCGGACAAGGTGATCTGCGTCTGTGACTGCGGCGACCCGCAGGCCACCGCCCGCGTCGAGGCCTTCTTCGCCGATACGGCCGCCACGCTGGTGCGTCTCGGTTTCGACCAGCACGACCGGATAATCTCGTACGTACTGGGCCTCTCGCACCTGATCAACCTGCTGTTTGCCAAGGTGCTGATGGCCAGCGGGCTGAGCTACGACGAGATTCAGCGCGTCGGCAGCACCACCTTCCACTCGCAGATGGAGACCACCGCTACGGTCATTCGCGAGAACCCCGACCTGTATTACGCGATCCAGCGCATCAACCCCTTCTCGGCCGAGCTGCGCGAGGCGGTCAGCCGCGAGCTGGCCGAGCTGTCAGACTGGATCAGCAACGACCAGCGGCAGGATTTCGTCCGCATGATGCACGCCGCCCGGCAGTGGATGAACGAGCAATGACCCGCATCAAGATCTGCGGCATAACCAGCGTCGACGACGCCCTGGCGGCCGTGGCGGCCGGCGCCGACGCGATCGGGCTGGTGCTGGCCCCCTCGCCCCGCCGGGTCGACTACGACACCGCCAGCGCAATCGTCGCGGCCCTGCCGCCGTTCGTTTCTTCCGTCGCGGTGCTGGTCGACCCGACCGCCGCGCAGCTCGCCGAGCTGGTCGAGCGCGTCGGCGTCGACGCCCTGCAACTGCACGGCGACGAGCCGCCCGAACTGTGCCACGCGGCGCCCCGGCGGGTCATCAAACGTTTCAACATTATTGAAAACGACACCGCCGATACACTAGCGGCACGTATGCGCCCTTACCGCGTGGCCGGCTATCTGCTCGACCCCGGGGCCGGCAGCGGGCGCGTTTTCGACTGGCGTCTGGCGCGCGGCCTGCCCGGGCCACTGATCGTTTCGGGCGGCTTGCGTCCTGAAAACGTGGCCCAGGCAATCCGCGCCGCCAGGCCCTACGGGGTCGATGTCTGTTCCGGCGTCGAGGCGGCCCCCGGCCGCAAGGATCACGACCGCCTGCGCCAGTTCGTGCAGGCCGTCAGGAGTGCGGATGCCCAGCTCGCGTGAGACCAGCAACGGGTACTTCGGAGACTTCGGCGGCAGCTTCGTGCCCGAGACGCTCAGCTATGCGCTCGACGAGCTGGCCGCCGCGTACGGCAGCGCGCGCGACGACGAGGAGTTCCAGCGCGAGCTGAGCGCCCTGCTGAGAGATTACGTCGGCCGTCCCACGCCGCTGTACTACGCCCGGCGGCTCAGCGAACACCTGGGCGGGGCGCGCATCTATCTCAAACGCGAAGACCTGGCCCACACCGGTGCCCACAAGATCAACAACGCCGTCGGGCAGGTGCTGCTGGCCAGGCGCATGGGCAAGCGGCGCATCATCGCCGAAACCGGCGCCGGCCAGCACGGCGTAGCCACCGCGACGGCCTGCGCCCTGCTGGGCGTCGAGTGCCACGTGTACATGGGCGCCGAGGACATCCGCCGACAGCGCATGAACGCCCTGCGGATGGACCTGCTGGGCGCCCGGCTGATCAGCGTCGAAGCGGGCAGCCGGACGCTCAAGGACGCCATCAACGAAGCCATCCGCGACTGGGTCACCAACGTCGAGACCACCCACTACGTGATCGGCTCGGTCGTCGGGCCACACCCCTACCCCACCATGGTGCGCGACTTCCAGGCCGTCATCGGCCGCGAGCTGCGCCAGCAGATCATGCAAAAGGAGGGCCGCCTGCCGGATGTGATCATCGCCTGCGTCGGCGGCGGCTCGAACGCCATCGGCATCTTCCACGAGTTCATCGAGCAGCCCGAGGTCCAACTGGTCGGCGTCGAGGGCGGCGGCTGCGGACTGGCCTCGGGCAAACACGCCGCCACGCTGGTCGGCGGCACCGTCGGCGTGCTCCACGGCACCCGCAGCTATCTCCTGCAGGACGACGACGGCCAGATCCTGCCGACGCACTCGGTCTCGGCCGGGCTGGACTATCCCGGCGTCGGCCCCGAACATGCCTGGCTCAAAGACTCCGGCCGGGCGGCTTACACGCTGGCCACCGACGACGAGGCCCTGGCCGCGCTCAAACTGCTCTGCGCCCGGGAGGGCATCATCCCGGCCCTCGAATCGGCCCACGCGCTGGCCGAGGCCGTCAAACGCGCCCCGCAGATGGAGCGCGAGCAGACCATCGTGGTCAACCTGTCCGGCCGCGGCGACAAGGACCTCGAGATCGTGGAGGGCCTGGTATGACCCTGCGTGAGGTCTTCACCGAGCTGCGCCGGCGCGACGAGCTGGCCTTCGTCCCCTACCAGACCGCCGGCTTCCCCACGCTCGAGCAGTCGCTCGACAACGTGCAGGCCCTCTGCCGGCACGGGGCCGACATCGTCGAGATCGGTATCCCGTTTTCCGACCCGATCGCCGACGGACCGACCATCCAGTACGCCTCGCAGGTGGCCCTGGATAACGGCACCCGGCTGGCCGACGTGCTGGCCGCGCTCACGCAGCGCCGCTTCGACCGCCCGCTGGTGATGATGTCGTACGTCAACCCGCTGCTGGCCTACGGGCCGGATCGCCTGCTGGCAGACATGCGCCGCGCAGGCTTTTCCGGGCTGATCGTGCCCGACCTGGCACTCGACCAGGCCGCGCAGTGGACGAAGCAGGCCCGGGCACACGACATCAGCCTGATCTTCCTGCTGGCCCCCACCAGTACCGACCAGCGCATCGCCCAGGTCGCCGAGCTGAGCGATGCCTTCATCTACGCCGTCAGCCTTACCGGCACCACCGGGGCGCGCGAGGCGCTGCCCGAGGGGCTGCCGGCGTTTTTGCAGCGCATCAGGCGCCACACCGATCTGCCGGTGGTGGTGGGTTTCGGTATCTCGCGGCCCGAGCACGTGCGGGCCTTGCGACCGCTGGCCGACGGGGTGGTGGTGGCCAGCCGCATCATCGACGCTTTGCGCAGAAAAGAACCGTGGCTGCCGCTGGTCGAGCAGCTCAAGGCCGCCACGAAACCGCAGTAGCGCCGCCGACCGCCTCGGCGGCACCAGGAGCCTTGCCATGCTGGTTGTAATGAAGGCCGACGCCACCGAGCAGGACATCGAGCGCGTTTGCCAGGCCATCACCGACCTGAACCTCACGCCGCACCCCATCCCCGGCAAGCTGCGCACCGCGATCGGCATCACCGGCAACGTCGGCCCGGTGGATCCCTCGCTGCTGAGTGCCCTGCCCGGCGTGATCGAGGTCATCCGCGTCACCAGGCCCTACAAGCTGACCGGACGCGAGATGAAACCCGACGACACCGTCGTAACCGTCGGGCCGGTGCGCGTCGGCGGACCGGGTATCACCGTGATCGCCGGCCCGTGCTCGGTCGAGTCGCACGAGCAGACCGTCGAAGGCGCCCGGCATCTCAAGCAGCACGGCGCCCACATGCTGCGCGGCGGCGCGTTCAAGCCCCGCACCAGCCCATACACCTTCCAGGGCCTCGGCGAAGAGGGCCTCAAGATCCTGGCCCGGGCCCGCGAGCAGAGCGGCCTGCCGGTAGTCTCCGAGCTGATGGACGTCGAGAACCTCGAGCTGGTCGAGCAATACGTCGACGTGATCCAGATCGGCGCCCGCAACATGCAGAACTACCCGCTGCTGCGGCGCGTCGGCCGGTCGAACAAACCCGTGCTGCTCAAGCGCGGGCTGGCGGCGACGCTGGAGGAGTTCCTGCTGGCCGCCGAATACATCATGTCCGAGGGCAACCGCAACGTGATCCTCTGCGAGCGCGGCATCCGCACCTTCAGCGACTTCTCGCGCTTCACGCTGGATCTGAGCATCGTGCCTGAACTGAAGCGCATCAGCCACCTGCCGGTGATCGTCGACCCCAGCCACGCCGCCGGCCGACGCCATCTGGTGATCCCGCTGGCGCGGGCCGCCATCGCCGCGGGCGCCGACGGCGTGATGGTCGAGGTCCACGCGCAGCCCAAGCAGGCCCTCTCCGACGGCGCCCAGGCGCTGACGCTCGATATGTTCGCCGAGCTGATGGACGAGATGAACATCATCGCCCAGGCGGTGCGCCGCCACACCAACGCCCACGAGCAGCAGAGCTGACCGGTCATGAATCTGCCGCGCCTGCCGCAAACGCCCTGCTGGTATCGGCGCCTGCCGGCGCAGGCCGTGCCCCTGGACCTGTTCCGCCGGCTGTACGCCGACCAGCCGCTGGCATTCCTGTACGAATCACTCGAAGCCCACGGCGGCCGCGGGCGCTACTCGTTCATCGGCGCCAAGCCGCGGGCGGTCTTCCGCTGCCGCGGGCGGCGGTTGCGTCTCGACCTCGACGGCCGCACCTGCCGGACCGAGGGCGATCCGCTGGCCGCCCTGCGCACTCTGATCCGCACCCAGACCGAAGTGCCGCCGGTGGCGCCTTTCTGCGGCGGCGCGGTGGGCTACCTGGCGTACGACACCATACGCTGGACCGAGAACATC
The DNA here is from genome assembly GCA_964602755.1 of uncultured Planctomycetales bacterium. Classification (GTDB taxonomy): domain Bacteria; phylum Planctomycetota; class Phycisphaerae; order UBA1845; family Fen-1342; genus JALSRY01. Next base: position 8,259 of record CAZRSM010000334.1, on the reverse strand, counting down.
CCCGACAGCAACCCCGACGACCTGGGCGTGCCCGACGCCCTGTTCATCTTTCCGCAGGAGATCATCTGCTTCGACCACCGTGACAAGCTGCTGCACGTGTTGCTCTATACCGACTCCGGTCAGCCCCGGCGGCTCGAACAGATCAAGGCCGCCGTCGAGTGCGGCCAGGCCGCGAGCTGTCAGCCGAGCGAACCCGGTTCGCTGCCGGCAGGCGACGAGGCGCCGTTGCGCTCGAACATGAGCCGCGCGCAGTTCGAGCAGATGGTGGCCCGCGCCAAGGAGTACATCTACGCCGGCGACATTTTCCAGGTGGTGCTCAGCCAGCGGTTCGAGTTCCCGCTGACCGTCGAGCCGCTGCGGCTCTATCAGGCCCTGCGCCTGACCAACCCCTCGCCCTACATGTACTACCTGCGGCTCGACGACCTGCACATCGCCGGCTCGTCGCCCGAAATGCTGGTCACGCTCACCGGCCGCAAGGTGGTCACCCGTCCGCTGGCCGGCACGCGGCCGCGCGGCGCCACGCCGGCCGAGGACGCCGCGCTGGCCCGCGAGCTGCAGGCCGACGAGAAGGAGCGGGCCGAGCACGTCATGCTGGTCGACCTGGGCCGCAACGACCTGGGCCGCGTCTGCGAATACGGCTCGATCCAGCTCAGCGAGCTGCTGGAGATCGAGCGGCACTCCAAGGTCATGCACCTGGTTTCCAATGTCGAAGGCTGGCTGCGGGCCGACCGCGACGCGCTGGACGTCTTTCAGGCGGTCTTCCCCGCCGGCACCGTCTCGGGCGCTCCCAAGGTGCGCGCCATGCAGATCATCGACGAGCTGGAAACCGTGCGCCGCGGCATCTACGCCGGCGCGATCGGCTATTTCAGCCTGATGGGCGACCTCGATTTGTGCATCGCGATCCGCACTATCGTGATGTGCCGCGGCAAGGGCTACATCCAGGCCGGGGCCGGCATCGTGGCCGACTCGGTGCCGGCGCGCGAATACCAGGAAACACTCAACAAGGCCCGGGCCCTGCGCGCGGCAGTCGCGCTGGCCGAGCACCTGCCCCCTGACCCGGCTACTTGATCCGCAGGATCCACAGGCTCGTTCGTCCGCCGAAGTGCGCCGCCACCTCGACGCCCGGCACCTGCTCCGGCTGCGACAGCAGCGCGAAGCGCTCCAGCCGCCACTTGGCGATGTAGTAGGCCCCCTGCTCGGCGAAGACCTGATCGTGCCAGATGATGTAGCGCACCTGCCGGGCGCGACATTCGTCCAGTATCTCCGGCCAGTTTTCGGCCGCGATCTGGCCCAGGCCGACGATCAGGCGCGGGTCGCGGTCGGGCACGTACAGCCGCAGAAGTCCCGGCGCGTCGCACAGCACGCCCTCGTCGGGCCGCGTGTGATCGCGGATCCAGCAGGCCGCCAGCACGTCGTTGATCCGCTCGTCTCCGCCACCGATCCGCTGCCACGCCAGGCGCGTCTGCATGGCCGCCAGGCCGAGCATGCCCGCCAGCATCGTCGCCGCCAGCAGACCCGCGATCGCCCGCGGTCGCACGCGCCACCAGCCCCAGCTGATCACCAGCCACGCCGCGACCGTCCCCGTCAGTGCGATCGTCGGCAAGGGCGAGTCGGCAAAGCGTCCCAGCCGCCACATCGCCCAGAGCCGCTCCGTCTCGGCCCCTGCCCACAACATTCCGACCGCCCCGCCCGCCACGCTCAACGGCGCCGCCGACAGGCCGAGCTTCCAGCGGACAGCCCGAGCGCCCAGCAAACCCGCGCCCACTCCGGCCAACGGCAACAGCACGGCCGCCGGCGGGTACCCGAAACGCTCGAACCCTGCCCTGAACGGAAACACCGCGTGCACGGCCCAGTAGCCGAGCAGCAGTGCGCCGACGGCCGCCGTCTCGCTGCGCCGACGCACGAGCAACCACGCTGCCCCGGTCGCCGTCGCCGCCCACAGCGCCGCCGCCATGCCGCCCGCCAGCCACGGCTCCAGCTCGGCCGCCCAGACGGGCAACGCCGGTGCGTCGCGGTCGAACACCATCCGTGCACTCACCTTCACCGGCCAGCGGAGGTCCACGCTGCGGGCCTGGGCGATCTGGCGCAGGTAGTGATCCGCGCTGCGCTGCTCCCACGTCCACGCCGTCAGCGTGAGCCACGCCAGCAGCGGCGCTGCGGCCAGCGCCGCCCGGGCCAGCACGCGCGGCCAGCGCCCGCCACGCAGCAAATCCGCCGCCGCCACGCCGAGCAGCAGGCCCGCCGCGTCGTAGCGTGTCATCGTGGCCACAGCCGCCAGCAGGTAGGCCCAGCGCGAGCCGCGCTGCGTCAGCACCAGCGTCGCCAGCACCGCGGCCACCAGCGTCGGCTCCGCCAGGGTGTGGGCCGTGCAGTACAGCCCTACCGGCAACAATACCCACCACCAGGCCACCCAGCCCGCCTGCCGACCGGCCCAGCCCCGCGCCAGCAGCCAGCACAGGCCCGCGCCCAGCGGCAGCAGCAGGGCGTTGAGCAGCTCCGCCGCCCACTGGTCGGGCGGACGCTCGGTCTCGGCCACCACCTGCACGACGCTGCCCAGCGACGCCACCAGCAGCGGGTACACCGGGGCGCGCTTGAACGTCGGCGGCAGCTCGCCGCGCAGCAACGCCCGTCCCACCTCACGAAACTCGTAGAAATCGCCGTGCGGCTTGACGAAATGCCCCCGGCAGGCCAGCCCCAACGCCAGCCCGAGTGCCAGCACCACCGCCAGCTCGCAGCGCCCGCGGCGGTCGGGCAGCGGCAGCGAAGCGTGCCCAGAACCGGTCTCAGAGCCGTTCACGCATCCACCTCAGCGGTCGCATCGAGCGCAAAGATACGGGCCGGCGAAGCTGGAAACCAGCCGGCCGACCCGCCTCTTGCTTCTTGGCTCTGTATTTCAGACCATCGGCCGCTCTAGCGTCGCCGCAGCTTGATGCCCGCCAGGGCCAGCGGAACAACGGCCACCGGCAGCAGCCCGGCCCCGCAGAGCGCCGCCGGCGCCGGCAGCGCCGCCGAGCCGCCGGTCAGAGAGTCGTCGTCGGTGGCGCCCGAGTCGCTGACGGCGGTCTCGTCGTTGCTGACGGTCTCGCCCTGCGTCTGCTGCTCGACCACCGTCACCGAGAAGGTCGTGGTGGCCTGGAAGTCGCCATCGTCGACCAGCAGACGGAAGTAATACGTGCCGGGTACCAGGGCCTGCCAGGTGATGCTGGGCTGGTCGAGCCCCGAGAGCGGCTGGAACACCTCGCCCACGCGCTCGATATCCAGCGGCTCGCCCAGCTCATTGGTCTGCTGCCAGCGGAAGTTCAGCTCGCTCTCGCATGGGGGGACGTAGTTGGGATCGGCACAGGGATCGATCGCCGGCGTCGCGGTGCAATTGGGATCACAGTCCGGGTCGCACGAGCGCCGCCCACAGAGCGTGACCACCGTGCCCACCGGCACGGGATTGGCCGGACCGACGATGATCGCCCGCGGCGGCGTCCGGCTGGGCAGCTCGGCCACCACGCGGATGCGCACCGTGTCGGTGCTCGGCAGGGCGTTGACGTTGTCGTCGACCGTGAGCCGGAAGACATAGGCGTCGTTGGGGTCGGCCGGATCGTTGATGTAGCTGATGTCGGGGAAAGTCACCGTGGCCACCGCCGAGCGGTCGGAGGTCTGCACCGGATCAACCTTCCTGGGTCCGGAGACCCATTCCCAACTGAAGGTGAGCTGATCCTTGTCGAACACGTTGGCCGAATTGGGATCGAAGCCGACGTTGAAGGCGTCGAACGTCCGACGCCCGTCGAGCAGCACCTCGACCCCGATCGGCACGGTCTTGTCCGCGCCGGCGTCGGCGAACGCCGGCGGATTGGAGGGAGCCAGGGCGGGGTTCTCGATGGCCTTGAGGATGGTGGACGTCTCGCCGCGAACGTCCGAATCACTGTTGCCGTTGGCGGCCTCGAAAACCAGCACCCACATCACGTCGAAATCGATCGCGCCGCGCAGGCGCGACTGGTTCTTGCCCAGGAATTCGGGCACCTCGAACCGGAACGTGTACGTCACCCGCAGCGGATCGCCCGACGGGGTGAATCCCTCGTTCTCCGAAGCGCCGAACAGGTCGGGCTGCGCGTCCTCAATGGGCGTCGGCTCGGGCGGCGAGTACAGCGTGTTGCCGAGCGCGTACCAGGCCAGATAAATCTGGTCCTGCTGCGTATTGTCCGTCGCGGTCGGATCCCAGTCGGCGTCGATCACCTCGACGCGCACGCTCACGTCGTCGGCCTCGAGGTGAATGAAGTTGCCGATATCGGCCAACGTGCCGATGCCGGCGTCGCGGTCGTACACGACCGTCGTCGCACCATAGCGGCTGACGGCCCACCGAATGATGGAGATGCTCGGGATGGAGTTGGTCTCCTGAGCCGTGGCGTCACCGGCCAGCAACGACGCCCCGGCCAGCACCACCGCAATCTTGGCCAGCGCTCTCATGGCAAACCCTCTGTTCTCGCAGCCTGTCGGCTCGTGTTGCCCCTGCGTCGGCTTCGCCGCCCGCGCCCGCATCGGAACCACAATCATTATATGCGCGGTCCACCTGTCCCCGTTGAGTGTCACGGAGTCGTCGTAGTGTCGCCGGAGGAGTCGTAACTCACCGTCGCCGCCGCTCCCGATGCGTCCGGAACTTCGTGGAACTCGACCCGCACGGCCTCGCCTTCCATGTATTCGTTGGCCAGCCGTGCCCCCCCGGTGCTCTTGAGAAACAGCCCGGGAGCGAAGGGATCGCACTGGTAGACATCGAACTGGGCCAGGGTCTTGCGGCTGCCGGATCCGGTGGCCCGCTCATTGAAACCCTCGTCGGGCGAGTAGCCGTCAGAGAGAAAGCGGAAACCCACTGAGTCGCAGCCCACCGGCGGTTCCATGAACAGCAGGATTGCATCCGGCGTAATGAACGTGAACTCGCGTGTGGCGGCATCGACCTCACCCGTGTTCTCATCGACCACCGTGCCCGGCTCGATGATTACCAGCGTCGCCCCGGCCTCGCCCGCACCGTTGTAGACGAACGTGCCCGGCGGCAACGTGTAAACGCTGCCCAGCCTGACCTCCTCGGTCAGCTGCACGTACCCGGCGGCCAGAAGCTCGTCCTGCTGGTCAGCGGAACGAATGCTGCTGGCGTTGACCCACGCCACCATCCGCACCGCAAGCTGGTGCGTGGAGCTGGAGTTGGCCAGCGTCAGCGTCATCGCCATGCGAAAAACCTGCTCGGTCGACTCGCCGCCGGCCTGGCTGCCGCTGTCCTCTCCGCCGCCGGCTCCGCTGGCCCCGTAGGTCTCGGCAGCGGTCATGAACGGGTTGCTCTGGTTGGCGGCCTGCTGCGGACAACCCGCGATCAGCAGCCCCGCCACGCACCCCATTGCCATCAAGACGCGCATCGTGTTCCGCCTTCCTCGCATGCTATCGACTGGTACCGTAAATCAGGTAAACCTCGCCGGCCCGCTCCTCATCGCGCGGCGAAGCCACCGACGAACTCATCAGCAAGTCGATCACCCCGTCACCGTCCACGTCGCCCGCCCGGGCGATGCCGAACGACCGGTCGCCCTGCTCGCCAATGGCCGCTCCCAGGTGGTCGCCGCTGTTGCGCCCGACGAACACCGCCCCGGGCAGCTTCTCGGTGCCGATGTCGGCCAGACTCACCACTCCCGAGAGCGTCGACGAACCGTAGACCAGATACACGACGCCGCACTCCTCGCGGTCGATCTCGAGCACGCCGTCCTGATCGTAGTCGACGCGCACGCTGCGGTTGGGCGCGGCGATGAGGATGTCACCCAGACCGTCGCCGTCGACGTCGCCCACGCCGGCCACGCGGGCCCCGGCCAGATCGCCGTCGTTCTCGCCCTCGATCAGAATGCCCATGCCGCGCTGGGGCAGTGAATCGATCGCGATCTCGCTCTGCGTGAGGTTGGCCGCGTCGCGCCGGCCGAAGAAGATCGCCACGCCGCCCTTGCGGTTGTTCATCAGCGGCGAACCGATCACCACGTCGTTCAGGCCGTCGCCGTTGAAGTCACCCGCGCCGGCCTGCGACTGGCCCAGGCGCGAACCCGGCGTACCGACTATGCGGATGCCGGCGAAGATCCGCACGCCGTCGGGATCGTCGGGGCCGTTCATCGGCAGGCCCAGCTCTTCGAGATTCAACTCGCCGCTGATCCACAAAGGCCGCAGGCGGCCCAGGACGATGAAGCACACGCCGGCGCCCTCGGCGCTCTGCTGGCTGCCGACCAGGAGGTCCTCCAGCCCATCGGCGTTGATGTCGCCGACCGCCACCGCGCCGCCCAGGTGGGCCCCGTCGATACTGGTCCACAGCCGCACGGTTGAGCTGCGCCCGCCGGCGCGCCGGTCGTGAGCGCGGACGCACGGATCACTGTCGTCGGCGTCCACGTAGTAACCGGGACTGGCCGGCCAGTCCGCGAAGGCGCGGATGTCGTCCAGGTTGTAGTGATACGGACCGCCGTGCGGCAGCGTGTCCAACCCGTCGCTTTCCGGCGTACCAGGGTACGTGTCAGCCGCGGGCGGAGAGCCCTCCGCGGTCCAGGGATAAAAACCGTCGTCCGTTCGGCAGTAATAGATGCTGACAACGCCGCCGCCAGGGATACTCCGGCTGATCGCGGCCACTTCGCTGATCACATTCACCGGGTCGCGGTTAGGTGCCGAGATTATGAGGGAGTCGTACTGATAGGCCGATACGGTTTCGCCGCAATTGTCGAACGGCTCGATAGTCGAGAACCGGCAACCCAGACGGAACCCGCCGATATCCGTAGGGTCGCTCAGATGCCGCCAGAAATACGTCAGCCCCCCGGAATCCGCCCGCGGCGACTTGGGCGTGGTGAAAGTCTCGGGGCAAGGCGGCGGCATTACCGCCGTCTGGTGCGCCAGCGTGCCGAACGTGGACAGCCGCAGGATCCGGTCGGCCCCCGCCCCCGGGTAGCCCAGGTCGGGCCGCAGCGCCGAGCCGGCCGCCACGACCACCGCCCCCGAACGGAAGTAGCCGTCGGCATCCAGGAGGTTGATTCCCAGCGAGTCGACGAACGGCATGCCGAAGGCGAACTCGCGCACGCCGTCGCCGTCCCAGTCGGACAGCGCCGTGAAGCTGGTGATGCCGCGGCTGGGGCGGATGGGGTCGGTGGCCTCGGGCGGCCCGACATAGATTTCGCCGCGCAGCAGCGTGCCGACCGAGTTGACGTTGATCACGCCCGAGAAGCGCTGCGGCCGGCCGTAGATCAGGTAGGCCTCGCCCACGCCGGTACGCTCGAGGTTGGTCTCGTACCGCGGCTTGGCGAACTGGGCCAGCATGATGAAGTCGTCGAAGCCGTCACTGTCGGCGTCGCGCACGGTCTGCACGAAGCTGCCCAGGTTGTCGCGCGGGTTGAAGCCCTCGAAGATGGCGCCCGACAGGCCGCTGGCCGGATCGCCCAGGTCGCGCAGGTCGACGATGCCCGCCAGCCGGTCCCGCAGCTCGATCGTCGCCGGGGCATAGTATGAGGATGTGCTGTTGCCATCAGAGACGATGGCCAGAATGCGGTAGATGCCGGGTTCGAAGTTGGCCGTGGGCAGGTCGAAGCTGAAAGACCCGCCGGTCTGGTCGTCGCTCTCGCGCAGCAGGATCTCGTTGCCATTGGGCGTATTGTCGGGATCCAGGAAGATCTGCACGGTGATGGTGCTGTCGGGGTCGCTGACCACCCAGGCCACGTCGATGGTGGGCGTGATCAGCGGCGAGCGGTCGAAACGATAGTTGGTGCGCGGCGAGGTGAAATACAGGTCGGCCCGCTGGTTGATGGTGATCTGGCCGGCGGAGTAGTCGTAGGCCGCCAGTTCGTTGCGTTCGTAGAGAAAGACGCCGACACGGTAGCTGCCGGCCGGCAGGTTGGCGGTGTCGAGCACCACCGAATTGTCGGATATCAGCAGGCCGCCGGCGCCGATGATCTCGTTGTCGTTGGTGGGGTTGTCGTCGACGTCGAAGACCACGTCGATGGTGGCGAAGTTGGTCGTGGCCACGACGCTCCAGTTCACCTCGATCGGCGTACCACCCGAAATGGCCATGTCGCCGGTCGGCGAAAGCACCTGCACCGCCGGCTGCGTCCCCAGCTTCGACTGGTCACCCGTCTGCCCGGGAATGAACTCCAGCGGAGCGTTGGTCGGACAACCGCCGGCCAACAGGCTCAGCCCCACGCCCACAAACCCGATCACCAAGCCACGCAACCGATTCATCCTTCACCCGATCGATCGAGAGTCGCGAAAAGTCCC
>CAZRSM010000333.1:0-8505 GCA_964602755.1 uncultured Planctomycetales bacterium | reverse complement strand
CAGAGCAAATGTGTAGATACCTGTGCTTTCAGGGAGGGGCTTGGGGGAGGGTCGAGATTTCGAACACGAGCTGACCTTGCAACGCTAATGGGCTTCGAATGAATAATGGCGGATTGTCAGGCGGCGCTGACGGCGCGGCTGCCCGCTGGCGGTTCGTGTTCGCTGGCTGCGACCCCCCTGTAAGTCCCCCCTGGGAGGGGGGACGGTCGGGCGTGCCGCGTTGCATCCGTGGTGGGCGGTGCCTGCCCTACGGTGGTGGTGCCCCTGGCGGGATCAGAACGTGCCCAGGACCTTCTCGGCCAGGTCGGGCGGCATGGGTTCGTAACGCAGCGGTTCCATCGAGTAGCTGGCGCGGCCCTGCGAGAGCGAACGCATGTGTGTGGCGTAGCCGAACATGGATGAGAGCGGTACCTCGCAGGTGATCACGTGGTTGCTGCCGCGGATCGAGGTCGAGGTGATCACCGCCCGGCGGGTCATCAGGTCGGCGTTGATGGCCCCGAAGTACTCCTCGGGCGTGACGATCTCGGCCTTCATGATCGGCTCGAGCAGCACCGGGCCGGCCTGCTCCAGGGCACGGTGCACGGCCATGGCGGCGGCGCTTTCGAACGCCAGCTCGGTCGAGTCCTCGGGATGCTCCTGGCCGCCCAGCAGCGTGACTCTGACGTTGATCAGCGGATACGAACCCAGCGGGCCGCACTCGGCGGCGTCGCGGGCGCCCTGCTCGATCGCGGGAATGAAGGCCGGCCGGATCTGATCGCCCTCGATGGCGTTGACGAACAGGAACGGCTCCTCGCCCGGCTCCGGTTCGAACGGCTCGACCCGCACCCTGACGATCGCGAACTGCCCCCGGCCGCCGGTCTGGCGCACGAAGCGCCCCTCGGCCTCGGCGCTGCGTGTGACCGTCTCGCGGTAGGCCACGCGTGGCTTGCCCACGCGCACCGGCACGTTCAGATCGCGTTCCAGGCGGTGGCACATCACTTCCAGGTGCAACTCGCCCATGCCGGAGATGATCATCTGGCCGGTCTCCGAGTCGGCCCGGAAGTCGAAGGTGGGGTCGCTGCGCGAGAGCATGTACAGGGCGTTGAGCAGCCTGTCGCGGTCGGCCGAGCTGCGCGGCTCGATGGCCATGCTGATGACGGTCTCCGGGAAGTCGATGCGCTCGAGCAGCACGGCCCCGCGCGTGTCGCACAGCGTGTCGCCGGTGATGGTGTCCTTGAGTCCGGTGACGGCCACGATGTCGCCGCAGTAGGCCTTGTCGATCTGCTCCTTGCGCTTGGCGAACACGCGGTAGATCCGCGGCACGTTCTCCTTCTTCTTGCGGGTGACGTTGAGCAGCCGGCTGCCGGCCTTGAGCACGCCCGAGTAGATGCGCACGAAGTGCAGATCGGCGTGCGCGTCGGCGACGACCTTGAAGACCAGCGCCGCCAGCGGCTGGCCGGGGTCGCACTTGCGCTGGATGACCTTGTCGGGATCGTGCGGGTCGGTGCCCTCGACGGGGGGGATGTCGAGCGGCGAGGGCAGAAAGTCGCACACCGCGTCGAGCACGGCCTGGATGCCCATGTACTTGAGCGAGGAGCCGCACAGTACCGGCTGGCAGCGCAGCGCGATGGTGCCCAGGCGCAGGCCGCGGATGAGTTGCTGCGCGTCGAGTGATTCGTGTTCGAGGTAGTGCTCCATCAGCCCGTCGTCCAGCTCCGCCACCTTCTCCTCCAGCCAGCGGCGGCGCGCGTGGGCCTCGGCCTCCAGCTCGGGCGGGATGGGGCCGGCGGTCATGCGCGTTTCCCTGGCGTCGCCGCTGAAGGTGTAGGCCTTCATCTGGATCAGGTCGACGTAGCCGACAAAGGAGCTCTCGGCCCCGATGGGCAACTGGATGGGCAGCGGGTTGGCGTGCAGGCGCTGCCGCACCGAGGCCACCGCGCCGTCGAAGTCGGCCCCGGTCTTGTCCATCTTGTTCATCAGGCAGATGCGCGGCACGCGGTACTTGTCGGCCTGACGCCAGACGGTCTCCGACTGGGCCTCGACGCCTTCCTTGGCGTCGAAGACCACGATCGCCCCGTCGAGCACGCGCAGGCTGCGCTCGACCTCGGCCGTGAAGTCGACGTGACCGGGCGTGTCGATCAGGTTGATGCGGCAATCGCGCCAACTGAACGAGACCGCCGCGCTGTAGATGGTGATGCCGCGCTGCTGCTCCTCGGTGTCGAAGTCGGTGACCGTGGTGCCCTCGTCCACCTCGCCCATCTTGTGGATGGTGCCGCTGTAGTAGAGCAGGCGCTCGGTGGTGGTGGTCTTGCCCGCGTCGATGTGGGCGGCGATGCCGATGTTGCGTATCCTGGATAAGTCGTCCATTGCTCACCTGTCTTCCGGGGGCCCGCAGCGGGCCGGCAACGGCGGACACCGACCGGGCCGACCGGACGCCGCAGACCGGCGGCCGGCTGGGCGCAAGGCCAGTAAGTATAGCACCCGCGGTCGGCCAGGCGTAGCCGGGGCGCCGGCGAGCGGGGCGCAGGGCGGCTCGCCGGGCGGGCAAGTCGGCGTGATCGGTTTTCGCCGCGCGGTGCTTGGCCTACAATAATTGCGCCGCGGGCGGGCCTGTCGACCGGCCCGGGGAGGCGTTCCGTGTCGGGGGCGTCGCATCACTTCCTTGCTTGTGGGGACGACAGCGCGGGCCTCGGAGCGACGAGGCGAGGTGTGGCCATGCACGTTCTGCCGGATTCGATCATTCCGCTGCTGGAAGCGATGGGCAAGCTCAATGCCAGCGACCTGCACCTGAAAACCGGCATTCCGCCCACCTTTCGCATCGCCGGGGCGTTGCGCAAGACCGACATTCCGCCCCTCAAGCCGCGCGGCGGCGACATCGAGCGGCTCATGAAGCCGATCATTCCCGAGCGGCGCTGGCACGTCTACGAGGAGCGCGGCTCGCTGGACTTCTCGTTCACGCTGCCCGATGGCGACCGCTTCCGCATCAACGTCATGCGGGCCGGCAGCGAGATGCACGCCGCCATCCGGCGGGTCAAGGCGGAGATTCCGAGTTTCGACGAGCTGCACCTGCCTCCGATCTACCACAAGCTGGCCGACGAGGCCCACGAGGGGCTGATCCTGGTCTGCGGCGTGACCGGCTGCGGCAAATCGACCACCATGGCGGCGATGATCGATCACATCAACGCCACGCGCCACTGCCACATCATCAGCATCGAGGACCCGGTCGAGTACACCTTCAAGCCCAAGAAGGCCATCGTCAGCCAGCGCGAGATCGGGCTCGACCTCGACAGCTTCGCCGACGGACTGCGGGCGGCGGTGCGGCAGGACCCGGACGTGATCTTCGTCGGCGAGCTGCGCGACAAGGAGACCGTGCTGGCGGCGTTGCAGGCGGCCGAGACCGGCCACCTGGTCTTCGGCACGCTGCACACGGCCGACACCATGCAGTCGCTGACGCGCATGCTCGAGTTCTTCCCCCGCGAGCAGCACGACTTCATCCGCAGCGCCATCGCCAACAGCATCCAGGCCATCACCGCGCAGCGACTCCTGCCGGCGATCGATCCGCAGATTTCGCGCGTGCCGGCGACCGAGGTCCTGCTGGCCGAGATGGTGGTGCGCGAAAAGATCCGCGACGGCGAAGAGGAAGACCTGCCGGCCATCATCGCCGGCAGCAAGGAAGCCGGCATGCACAGCTTCACCATGTCGCTGGCCGAGCTGGTCGAAAAGAACCTCGTGTACCTCGACACGGCCCTGGAATATGCGCCCAACCGCGAGCAGCTCATCGGTCACGTGCGCGGCATCAAGACTCAGGCCCAGACGCTGGTGCACCGCGTGAAGCGCGCCGGCCCGGCCTGACAGGACCGGCCTGGCAGGTAGCCGCCCCGCGGATGTGATACAGCAGCGTCCTGCGGGCGAGTACCGACAACGGCACGGGGAACGTCGCTTGCAGTCTCCGCCGGACGGCCGTCATGCTCGAGCCGCGCCGCACTTCGCGCACCACGCACGCCTGAAATCGCGCGCGGCGTCCCGCGGCCGTACGGCCCGGGTTTTCGGTAAGGAAGCCCACCTCATGGCTGCAGGCGCGCCTCCTGGCGGGGCAAGGCGGTCCCGGCCCAAGTGCCGAGTCCGGGTGTCGTTGGCGAGCCTGCTGCCGGCGGCGCTGGCGATCCCGACGGGATCGGCCGCCGATAACGTGCGCGCAACGGCAGCCAGGACTCCGGCGCCGGCACGCATCAACCTCGTCGAGATTCCCGGGACGCGCGAGTTCTCCGGCCGCATGATCGCGCGGCCGCTGCAACCCGAAGCGCCGGCCGACACGGGGCTGAGCATGGCCGGGGCCGCCCGGCTGTGTTCTTGGCACCGGTTCGGCGTCTGGCTCCCGTCGACTGCCTGAGGACGGCCCTGGCGGCTATTTCGCCCGCAGGCTCAGGTCGTCGTAATAGACCGAGCTGGAACCATTGGCGAACAGGTCCACGGCGGCGATGTTGAGCGCCCCGCCGCCGGCGCCGGTAACGCCGATCGACCACTGGTAGCCGACCACGAAGGCGCCGTTGTAGTAGATGTCGACCCGGTCGGCGTTGAGGTCGATGAGGATTCTGACCGGCACCCACTGGTCGGTCACGTACGGCACGGCGACGGTGTTGGTACCGTTGCCGTAGAAGGCCTTGAGCATGCCGTCGTTGGAGTCGAACTGGATCTGGACGGCCCAGTCCTGGGGGTTGTGCGTTCCCCCGGGGGTGTAGGTGCTCATCATGACGATGTAGGTGCCGTCGAACTGGCCGGTGCCGCCGCTGGTGAAGCCGGAGGGTATGTACATCCAGGCGTCGAACTCCCAGGTTCCGGCGGTGGCGAAGTTGAAGGTCTGCACGATGTCGGTGGCGAGCTGGACGTCGAGCGAGTTTGGCGGCGTCTGCGCGGGGCCGGCGGTTACCGTGGCCCCCAGGCCGGGCAGGTTGTCCCACCCGGCCCAGCCGCCCTGGCCGTCGATATCGCTGCCGGCTGCGTAGGTATCGAAGCTGTCGGCCCAGGAGCACACGCGGCCGTAATTGGCCAGCATCAGAGCCAGATCGGCCAGGTCGACGTCCTGGTCGCCGTCGAGATCGCCCTGACGATAGGACATGCCGCCGGCGTTGCCGTAGTTGGCGAGCATCAGCGCCAGGTCGGCGAGATCGACGGCCCCGTCGCCGTTGAGGTCGCCGTCGCACGGCACGGGCATCGAGGCGTTGAGCACGGTATCGAAGTAGACGTCGCCCAGGGCGTCGGCGGCGGTGTTGCTCTGGGACGCGACGAAGGTCAGGTGCGCGCTGGACAGATCGCCTGTCAGGCTGAGGTACTCGCCCATCCACTGCTGGCCCCAGGGGTTGACCGGCGTGGGGAAGGGCAGGTCGTTGATGGCGACCGGCGGTGACCAGGTCATCCCGCGATCCACGCTGCGGGTCAACATGACCTCCCACTCATAGCGGACGCCGGTGTGATGGCCCTGGTACCAGGCCACGTCGATGGTGCCGTCGGGCTTGGCGGCGATCCAGGGTTCGAAGTCGTGGTTGCCGAAACCGAGGTTCAACGTGACCGGCGCCGACCAGGTCTGTCCGCCGTCGGTCGAGCGGGTGAAGAAGACGTCCGCCTCGTCGCCGACCCAGGGGCCGTCGGGGTCGGCCGGGTAGACCATGTAGACCGTCAGCGGGTTGTTGGGATCGGTCTCGATGCAACAGAAGCTACGGGCGGTGGGGCCGGTGAGCGGCTGCAGGTTGTCGCCGGTGAGCCGGTCGGGGAGGGTAATGATGTTCCGCACGGTGGCGTCGGGCCCCCAGGTGACGCCGCCGTCGAGCGAACTGTCGATGTAGATCGTGCCGGGCAGTTGTCCCTGCTGAGTCACGTCGCAGTCGGTCCAGGCGACGTAGATGCGGCCATCGGAGCCGACGGCGATGTTGGGGCCGTTGCCCATGCCGATGCCGGGGGGCAGGTCGCTGATGACCTGCAGGTTGCTGAACTGGAAGATGCCGGCGGGTGGCAGCGTGGGCGGGGTGGCGTAGACGAAGCAGATGTCGCTCCACGGGCCGGGGCCGACGATGTTCTCCTGGATGAAGGTCACGTAGACGTTGCCGGCATAGGGACTGGCCATGAACGTGTCGGCCGCCATGTGCGGCTTGTCGTAGAACGGGCCGGTGGTCGCGAGGGCGGCGTAGGTCTGAAACGGCCAGGTCAGCCCGCCGTCGGGCGAGGCGCAGACCGCGACGCCGCAGTTGCCGCCGTAGACGCCGTCGGTGGTGATGAAGCCGGCGTAGGCGAAGCCCGCCGTGTCGAAGGAGGTGATGGGGTCGAAGGCGTCGACGAAGCCGAAGCCGGGCGGGATCGGCAGGAGCTGGTGCATCCAGGTGACGCCGCCGTCCCAGGAGGCCGCCACGCCCAGGCCCCCGCCGCCGGCCCAGGGCTGGTCGTTGAAGGCGGCCACGAAGTTGACCGGCGCCAGGGGGTTGAGCGCCAGGCTGCTTTCGTTCTGCGTGCGGCCGGGCGGGTCCTGGTTGACGCGCACATCGGGTCCGCCTTGTGCGCGTGCGGTGGCTGCGGTGCCCAACGCCAGCACTACCCCGGCGGCCAGGATCGTCCGCGTGTGTCTGTTGGCAAACATTTCCATACCTCCCTGCTCGCTGGAGAGCAGTTGCGCTCTGGGCCGGGCCTTTGCGCCCGGACCTGGATTGCCGGGGGCCGCCCCCGGCGTGGTGTACGCGTTGTCGCAGGCTCGTTGTGCGGGCCGGCAGCGGGCTTCGTGAGAGGGCCGGATTCCCCAGTCTGCAGCGTCTCCCGCGGCGAGCCGTGGTTGTCAGATGTGGAAAAGCCCCGCGATGTGAAACGACGGCGGCCGACGCCAGGGGCGGTCGCTTGGTTTATCGGCCGCTGAGAGTCGGCTGCCTCGCCTCTCCGCCGCAGCCACCGTTCCGCAGAAGAAGACGACAAAGACGGCGGCGCGGCTGCTGGTTTTTTGCCGGCGGGAGCGGTTTTTCCCGGTGGATTGGCGAGGTTTTTCTTAAGTGTTTGTGCGGGCGGCGGTTACACGTTGCTCGCGCCGCGGCGGGCAGCCAGCCAGGCGCGAATGCCGCTGATCGTGAGCACCAGCCCGCCCCAGGCCGCCAGGAGGTTGGGAACCCAGCGCCATCCCGGCCGCTGTGCAAACCCCGGCAGCCAGTCGCCGTACGGGCCGGCGGCTGAGGTCTTACGGCGCCGGGCGGCTGGTGGGACTGTCCTGCAGATAGCCCAGGGCCTTGAGTCGGCGGATGGTGTCCCGGCGCGACTGGTTGTCGAACACGCTCGGCAGGGGGTGGGCGGCGGCGGTCCACCTGGCCAGCAGGTCTTCGAGATGCCGCAGTCGGTCAGCCAGCTCGGGGGGGGCGCCACCGACCAGCAGGTTGGTGTCTTCGAACGGGTCGCGCTCGAGGTCGAAGAGTTCGGTCAGTCCGCGATAGCGCGTTTCGATGTATTTGTACTTGCCCAGCCGTACGCAGCGCGGCTTGGGGTTGTTGAACCACCGCTGGTCGGACTCCACGTTCCAGGGCTTGGTGGCCTCGGCGAAGCGCACGCGATCGGGAGCGATGCCCGTGAGAGTGCGCAGATCGAGCGTCTGGCCTTCGACGCGCGCCGGCGGCTCGAGGCCCAGGTAATTCAGGATGGTCGGCAGCAGGTCGATGCTGGCCAGCGGCGCATCGAGGCGCGTGCCGCCGTGCTGCCCCCGCGGCAGCCGCACGATGCCCACGGCGTGGATGTCGGCCTGGTAGGTGGTCCAGCCGTGGTCGAAGGCGTACGGCGAGCGGGGGTCGAGCACTTCGCCGTGGTCGCTGGTGATCAGCAGCAGCGCGTCGTCCAGCAGGCCGCGGCGGCGCAGCTCGTCGAACAACCGGCCCAGATGGGAATCGAGATACGACACCTCGCCGGCGTAGCGGCGCAACTGCCTGGCGAACCCCGGCGGGCGCCGGATGCCCGGCCTCAGCGACGGGTGGCCGGTCATGCGGATGGCATTGGGACCGTACATGCGGTTGTACGGCGGCGGCGGATCGTAGGGCATGTGCGGGTCGAAGTAGTGTACGAACAGCAGCAGCCGGCCGCCGTGGTAATGCTGGTCGAGGTAGGTGAGGACTGCATCGGTGACCTTGGCGGCGCGGCGCTGGCTCTGGCCGGCGCCGTGGTGGCCGACTTCGATGTCGAAGTCCTGGTTGTAGTAGTCAAAGCCCTGGGCCAGCCCGAAACGTTTGTGCAACGCGAACGAGGCGACGATGGCGGCGGTCTCGAAGCCGGCGGACTTGAGTATCTCGGCCAGCGTCTCGTTCTGCGGGTTGACCACGAAGCCGTTGCGGGGCACGCCGTGGGTGTGGGGGTAGGTGCCGGTCATCAGGGCGGTGTGCGAGGCCAGCGTGGTTGAGGCCACGGTCATGTAGTCTTCCAGCACGATCGACTCGGCCGCCAGAGCGTCGATGTGGGGCGTCTTGATCCAGGTATTGCCGTAGCAGCCCAGGTGGTCGGGCCGCAGGGTGTCGAGCG
>CAZRSM010000332.1:0-4001 GCA_964602755.1 uncultured Planctomycetales bacterium | reverse complement strand
CTCTCGTTTGGATTGCTGACGAACGAGGCCACCGCCGATCCGCCGCAAGAGCAACTAGCCGCTGCGGCGGCTCCCGCTGAGCCGGAACCGGCTCCGGTAATAATCGTCTATCAACCGATCGGCGACCTGCCTGGATGGGTTCCTGCTGATGACGAGGTGCTGGCCGGCACGCAAGCCGAGTTTCAATCGCTGCTTCAGCAATACGGCGACCAACCTGGTTTCCGAGGTACGATCGTCGTAACCGATGACCCCTACGCAACCGGTACGTGGCCGCCGGTGGATACCGGTTTGGTCCACGTACGAATCCGGTTCTGGGATGTTGCGTATTACAATAGCATGTGGGAGCCGATGCTTGACGCAGATTGGGTGCCGGGATTCCTGGAAGAGCAGGAGGCGGATCCACCACCGACAGCCGAAGAAGCTCTTTACGATATCGACGTGTGGCAGGTCGTGGACGAAGAGACCGCGTCAATCGTCACATTGCGCGTGCGTGCGGTCGATGGAGCCGTCGGAATCGTGTCCCAGGAGTACGTCCCTCACCAAGCCGAGTTGCTTGATGGCGACGTCAGGTGCAACGCGGGACCGTGGTGGCAGGCTGGGCGAACCTGCTGCTACAGCCAGCGCTCCCTTTGCCGATCAGGTGCTTGGATAGTGGCGTGCTGGTGGCACGAAAACCGCTGGGCTTGCTACGCAAGTTGTCTTGTCATGAACTGCAACCAGTGCTTTCATAGATGCTTGAACTGCCAGCCGAGCAATCCGTGTCACTCATGCGATCCGTGCGGGCTGAGCTGGGTTCTCTGTCATGCGTTTGGAGATTGCTCATGATGCGCTGCGATCGATCCATTGAAACAGTTACTGTACGCTGGTGTCGGAGACTCGCTGGGACGGTGACGTTGCTCGGCGTACTTGGTCTGTCGGGCGGCTGTCCTGCAAGATCGTTTCTGCCGACTGCACCGCAATTGCCGGCGTCGCTGGAGTGGCTTGTCGAGCACCAGGAAGAGTTCTGGTTCGCGGAGACTGATGAGCCGCCTGCGAGCGCGGACGCGTCGGCGACCGCATTGGCCGAGCAGTTGTCCGGCTGTTGGGCGATGGCGCGGCCGGCCGGAGGGGAGGTTCCCGTGCCGCTCTGGTCGGTATGCGAGTTCGACTCGCAACATGGCACGTTCGTAGAGTGGATTTTGCAGGATCCATTCGGCCTGGGCCTGTTCCGAATAGTTACGCGTGTCAATGGAACGTACGAAGTGCTGGAAGGCGAGGACGGCCCCATCGTTCGTTTCACAACCACTGAGCTGTGGGCGAGTGATCCACAGACCGGACAGCTTGAACGGGAAACGCTGTTCGAGGGGCCAGAGGTTGGCGACTCGGACGCCACCCTGGACGACGGCTCGCTGTATCTGAAAGTGGAAGACGATCCGCCGACATGGTGGCGTTACCGGCACATGGATTGTCTCGATTGTCGGTCGGTCAACTGGCGGTGTGCTGATGGCTGGTCGCGGTCCATCATCTTCGGCCGTACTGGTTGCCCACTCATCGCCGCCGGCTGGCGGATTCGGTTCGCCCTACAGCGTCTTATTTGCCCTTGACACGCCACGTCGGGCTTTGCCCGACGGCTGCTTTGCAGCCGGTCACGCGAAGCGAGACGTGGCGAGTCAAGGGCTTGCCGCGCACGACCAGTAGCCGGCCCTTGCCGCTCTCGGTTGGCTTGCGTCCACCGAGCTGTCGCAGTCACTTGAACATCAGCCAATCACGTCAGGCAACAGCGGCAGCAGCAGCCGGATCACCGCGTACAGAAACGCCCAGAACGTGCCATCGCCCAGCAGAAGCAGCCCGCCCTTGACACGCCGCGTCCGCCAAGGGCGGACCAGCCGGCAGGCTGCGGGGCTACGCCCCGCGGCGGCATGTCAAGGGCTCGAAAACGCCCATCGCTCGTCCCTCAGCTCGCCCCCGGCGGAACGACCTTCGTCATCCGCACGCCGAGGCCCTTCTTGGCGGCCTCTTTGCTCGACAGGTACCGGTCGGCCTCGATCTGGTCCTTCAGCCGGTGCTGCTCGACGCTCCCGGCGTCGCCCGAGGCCTTGGCCGGACCGGCCGCGTCGTCCCGGATCGCCTGTTCGAGGTCCTCAGCCATGGTTCGCTCCGCTCACAGGCCGTCGGCTGGAGGTTGTAGGCTGCAGGGCCGGGCTTTGACGCTCGCCCGCTTCAGCAAGGCTCCAGCCTCCGGTCTCCGGCCTACAGCCTCTCTCATCGCCGCGACGTACTCGTCTCCAGCGCCGGCACGTCGCCGGGGTTCTCCGGCAGATCGACCGACTCGCTGCCGAAGGCGATGATCCCGCGGGCGTTCTCGATCAGCGTCAGCAGCCGCGTCTTGTCGGCCTCGAAAATGCCCGTAGCCCGGTCCTTGCTCTGGCTCTGAACCAGCTCGATGTAGCCGGCTTTGAACCCTTGACACGCCACCGCAAGCGGCGCTTGCCGATCGCTGCGCAATCGCCGCCGCAAAGCGGCGGGATGGCGCGTCAAGGGTGAACCGCCGCACGAGGTCGCGCACCTCCGCGTTCTCGATCGCGTTGATCTGCTCGTCCGGCGGGAAGTCGGTCACCGGGCACGCCGTCGGGTGAGTCTTGGGCAGGCCCTTGACACGTGGCGGCGAGCCAAGCTCGCCCGTCGCTGCGCGTTTCGCGACGCGAAACGGCCACGTGTCAAGGGCAGGTCGAGCGGGTTGGCCGGCTCGCTGATCACGCCGACGTAGGCCTCGAGCCGGTCCAGGTACGCCGTGGCCCGGTCGCGGTCATGGACGTTGACCCTTGACATGCGGCATCGCTCGTGCTGTAGATTGCCGGCAGCGTGGCTGCGTTTGCGTACATCCTGCGGTGTGCAGACGGTCGCTACTACTACGGCAGCACGAGCGACCTCAGCCGGCGTCTCGCCGAGCACCGCGCCTGCCGCGTGCGTTCGACGCAGTGGCGACTGCCGGTCGAGCTCGTCTACTTCGAGGAGCACGAGACGCTTGCTGAGGCCAGGCAAAGGGAGCACTTGTTCAAAAAGGGTCGCACACGTCGCAAGACGATCGACCTGCTGATTGAGCGTTTTCCGAAGCACCGGCTTGCTCCCTTTGCCTGAGCCGCATGTCAAGGGTTGAACTCGGCCTGCCGGGCCGACTGCGACGCGATCAGCTCGTTGGCGAACGTTACGATCCGATCGGCCGCCCCGGCGATGTCGAAGTTGGCGACTGTGGTCGACATGCTGTTCTCCTGTGTTCGTGCTTGGCGGCGCTGCCGTCGCACCGCCTCGAAAGCCCTTGAATCCGTCTCGCCGCTTCTCACCCACCTACATCTGCGTGAGCGGCGAAAGTGTCGCAGCCTCGCGGCGACCATTTGCGGGACCGGGATTCGAACCCGGGTTCTCCGCCGAGCAAGCTCGGTTCGCCTTCCATGAGGCCGGCGAGCACTCCGCTGCTCCATCCCGCAGCCGAGCCGGGTTCCGCGAGGCGAGGCCAAACAAAATGGCCGCACGGGTGCATGGCCCCATGCGGCCTTCGTTCGCTCACTTGAGCGCCGACGGTGATCAGCCGCCGACCGCTCGCCTCCGGGAATCCCCGGCCTGGTTGTCTGCTGCTTACATACGTCGTGGACAACTCAGCCGCAACGCTGAGGCGCCTACCTTGCGCATTTCGTTCCATATCTGTAACTGGCACTGCCATCTGCCAGGTTGCCACCCCTGCAACGGTGGGCCATTTGGTCAAGGAGTCCCTTGCCAGTACGAGAGTATGTAGCGACAATAACGCGCTCGTAGCAAATGGAGGTCGATCATGCCGGAACTACCCAGTCTGACACCGGAGCAGGTTGGCCAGCTCATCCCGACTGCGAGGGACGTTGTCTTCCTGAGCCGTGGTGGGCAGAAGCTGGTGTTTCGTGTCCTAATCGAGGGCCAGTTGTACGCGCTCAAGTGTGCGTTGCTTCCAGCGAGTACAACAGAAGACGATCCGATCACGGAAGTGGAAGCCC
>CAZRSM010000331.1:0-11288 GCA_964602755.1 uncultured Planctomycetales bacterium | reverse complement strand
TCGGCAAGTGGCACCTGGGCAAGCCGCCGCACAATGACCCGACCGCCCAGGGGTTCGACCTGAATATCGGCGGCTACGAGCACGGGGCGGTGCGCAGCCATTTCAGCCCCTACGGCATTCCGGGCCTCGCCGACGGACCGGAAGGCGAATACCTGACCGACCGGCTGACCGACGAGGCGGTGCGGTTCATCGAGCGCAATCGCCAGCGGCCGTTCTTCCTGTACCTCTCGCATTACGCCGTGCACATACCTGTTCAGGCACCGCGGGAGCTGGTGCGGAAGTATCGCACCGACCAGCGCTTCGCCGCCGGGGAGTCTGACGGTCCCTGGCCGCCGCCCGATCCGCGTTATGCGGCGATGGTCGCGGCGGTCGACCGCAGCGTCGGGCGGGTGCTCGATACGCTGCAGCGGCTTTCGCTGCGCGAGGACACTCTGGTAGTGTTTTTCTCCGACAACGGGCCGCACCCCAACTTCAGCTCGGCGCGGCCGTTGCGCGGGCACAAGGGACAACTCTACGAAGGTGGCATTCGCGTGCCGCTGGTGATCAGTTGGCCCGGCGTATTGCCGGCCGGGCGGCGCGTGGATACGCCCGTGAGCGCGGTCGATTTCTACCCCACCATCCTGGAGCTGACCCGCACGCCGCCGCCGCGCCAGCCGCTCGACGGCGTGAGCCTGGTGCCACTGTTGACCGGCCGCGGCGACTTTCCCGAGCGGGCGCTGTTCTGGCATTTCCCGGCGTACCTGCCGGCGGTCAGACGCCCCGGCGGCGAGGAACCGACCGGCTGGCGCCAGACGCCGGCCAGCGCGATCCGCCTCGGCCCGTGGAAGCTGATCGAGTTTTACGAAGACGGGCGCGTCGAGCTGTACAACCTCGACCACGATCCCGGCGAACGGCACGACCTGGCCCGGCAGTTGCCCGAGCGGGCCCGCGCCCTGCGCGAACGATTGGCCGAATGGCGGACCGACATCGGCGCGCCGCTGCCCGGGCCGATCGACGCCACCGGGTCGCAGGCTGGTCGCTAGTCGCCGTCGGCTTGCTTGTCCTGGGCGTCAGACTTGTCCCCCTGGTCGGATTGCGGCTGCCCGGCGGCCTTGTTCTGCGCCGCCCGCTGCTGAAGCAGCCCCGCCAGGCGCTCGAAATACGCCCGCACGGCCTGCTCGTACTGCCGTTCGATATGCTCGCGTTCGACGGCGTCCTCGGCGTCGCGCAGCGCCGCCGCGACGGCCGCCCGCACTTCGGCATTGGCGCTGCCCTTGATGAGCGGGGCGTCGACCAGGATTTCGCCGATGATCTGGCCCTCGGTGGGCTTGGTGCCGGGGCGCACCGTCTTGTATGCGTGGCCGGTCCGTTTCTTGCCGGTGCCCGCCCCATAGCCCAGGCCGGGCCGCGGCCCCGTACCGCCGGGCTTGCAGGCGATGCTGTTCGGGTCGCTCCACTGCCCCTGGCACACGCCGGCCTTGAGGTTCTGGAGCTCGGATAGCTGGGCCTGGAGTTCGTTCATCAACTGGTCCGCGATTTCCAGCTCGGACAACTGGTTGATGGCCTGCTGCATGGTCCGCTGGGCGCTTTGTCCCGACTGCCCCGGGGACTGACCGCTTTGGCCCTGCCGACACGCCTGGGCGGCCTGCCGGCAGGCCCGGGCCATCTGCCTGAGCTGCTGTTGCAACTGCTGGTTCCTGGCGATCTGCTGGGCCAACTGCTTGATCTGCTGCTGCGTCAGCCCCGAGTTCTTCAATGCCTTTTGCAGCTCGCGCGCGATCTGATCGGCGTTCTTGCCGGCCAGCTTCTTCATCAGCTCGCGTGCCTGCTGCTCCGAGAGCCCGCCCTTGTTCTGCAGGTCCTTGAGCGCCTTGTCGCTCTGGGCCAGCCGTTCGAGCTGCTTGCTCAACTGCTCCAACTGCCGCTGCATCTCCGCCAGCTTCCGGCGCGTTTGCGGATCGCTGTCGGCGGCGGCCTGGGCGAGCTGCTGCTTGAGCTGTTCGAGCGCCTGTCTGGCCCCGCGCAAGTCGCCGGCCTGCAGGGCCTGCGAGAGCTTCGAGGCCGCGTCGTTGCCCTGCGACGGACGCAACTTCGATAACTCGCGTTTGAGCCGCGCCAGTGCGTCGAGCTTCTCGGCCTCGCTGCGCAGCTTGTCCTCGACGCGCTCGATGCGTTTGAGCGCCTCGCGGCGGATATCCTCGGGCGTCGCGGTCGGCCTGTCGGGCAGCTTGAGCTGCTCGAGCTCTTTCTCCAGTTCGGCCAGCTCGGGCCTCTGGGCCACGCGCTGCCGCATCTGCTCGATCCGCTGCGAGAGCCTGGCCTTGATGACCTGGGCCTGCTCCAACTCGGCGGCCGGGTCTTGCGGCTGCTCGCTGGCCGCCAGCAGGTCGAGCCGGGGCATGAACTGGATTACGATCGCCATCGCGATCACCGCCGCCGTCGCCCATGGCCACAACGGCGGCGCCTGGACGCGAATGTGCTGCGGCACGTGGACCTTGGCGGCCACGCGCTCGGCATCGTGCACCGTGGCGGCGGCAAACGGGTCATCGCTGGTCCGCACCGCCAGGGCAGTGCTCAGGCGCTCCTTGAGGGCCGCCGCCTGATCGAGCGTCACCGCGGCCTGCAGCGGCGAAATGCGCTGCCGGGCGAGCTGCACCACCAGCACGCCGACCGCCAGCAGGCCGGCCGCCAGCCCCGCCAGCGTGGTCGAATAACCCAGTCCCAGCGTGCGCTCGGCGATCACGGCCAGCGAAAGAAAGCAGCTTGCCACCAGAATCGCCAGCGTGAGCGCGCGCAGGGCCACGACCAGCGTCAGTCGACGGCGGGTGACGCCTACCTGCCTGTCGATGGTGGACATGGCCGAGACCTCGTGCATGTTGGGGCTGCCGGCCCCGTGGGCGCCTGGGGGCAGTTGCCCGGGCGCGACGGAGCGGATCGACTCAACTAATAGTAGATCGGCCGCTGGGGATAGCCAACCGCAAAACGGGGTGTTATAGATGTCATCTCTGCCGCCTGAGCCTGCTTTGGGGGCAGGCTGACCGGCGGTGCAGTTTGCCAGCAGCGAGCCACACGTGGATGAGAAAGGCAAACACATCGGCTGGGACCGCCGGGCCCTGGCGGATCCGCACCGCCAGCGCGACAAGGCCGCCCGCGTGCAGGCCATGTTCGACGCCATCGCGCCCACCTACGAGCGTGTCAACAGCGTGGTCAGCCTGCGCCGTGACGCCGCCTGGCGCCGCCGAGCCGTCGACCTGGCCGAGCTGCGCGGCGGCGAAGCGGTCCTCGACCTCTGCTGCGGCACGGGCGACATGATCCGCGAATTCGCGCGCCGCCGGCCCGCCCCGCGGTTGATCGTGGGGATCGACTTCGCCGCCGGCATGCTGGCGCGGGGGCACTACGACGCCCAGGTGCCCGTGGCGCTGCTGCGGGCCGACGCGCTGCGCCTGCCGCTGCGCGACGATTGTGTCGACGTGGTGAGCTGCGCCTTCGGCGTACGCAACTTTCAGGACCTCGACGCCGGCCTGCGCGAGATGCGGCGCGTGCTGCGGGTCGGCGGCCGTGTGGTGATCCTCGAATTCGCCCTGCCCGAAAACGCTCTGCTGCGCGGCCTGTATCGCTTCTATTGCGAACGCATCCTGCCGCGTCTGGCGATCATGATCAGTCGCGACCGCACCGGAGCATACTGCTATCTGCCCAGCTCGATCCGCACCTTCGAGCGCCGCGGCCAGATGCTGCGGCGCCTGGCCGACGCGGGCTTCGCCCAGGTCGCCGCCTGCCCGCTCAACCTCGGCGGCGTGGTCATATACACTGCGCGCAAGCCGGCCGCCTCGGCCGGCCGCCAACCTCCGGCCCCTGAGCCGACCGAGGCCAAGCTGCCATGAACCAGTCGTCGCCGGCACAACTGCCCACCGACCAGGCCGCCGGCCGCCAGACCGTGCGGGCCGAATACCTGCTGGCCGGCGTGGCGATCTGCGCCTATGTGGTGGTGGTCCTGCGCACCGCCTGGCTGTGCGACGATGCCTACATCACCTTCCGCACGGTGGACAATCTGCTGCACGGCTACGGACTGCGCTGGAACGTCGCCGAGCGTGTGCAGACCTTCACGCATCCATTGTGGCTGCTGGTGCTGGCGGGCGGGGCCCTGGTGCTGCCCAATCTCTACTTCGCGGCCATCCTGCTCAATGTCCTGGCCTCGGTGGCGGCGGTGCTGTGGTACGCCGGCCGCCTGGCCGGCACCGGCATGTCGGCCGCGGTCGGCGTGACCATCCTGCTGCTTTCCAAGGCCTTCACCGACTATTCCACCTCCGGCCTGGAGAACGCGCTGACGCACCTGCTGCTAGTGGCCCTGCTGGCCACCTATTATCGCCAGCGGCCCGCCAACCCCGCCTGGGGACTGTTGCTGCTGAGCCTGCTGATGCTCAACCGGCTCGACCTGGTGCTGCTCGCCGGCCCGCCGGTGGCGTGGATGCTGTGGCAACGGCGGTCCAGCGTGCGCTGGTGGCAGTGCGCGCTGGCGGTGGCCCCGCTGGTCGGCTGGGAAGTCTTCGCGGTGATCTACTACGGCAGCCCGGTGCCCAATGTGGCCTATGCCAAACTCAACACCAGTCTGCCGGCTGCTGCGCTGATCGCCCGGGGCGCCCGCTATCTGCTGGCCACCGTCGAGCAGGACCCGCTCACCGCCGCCATGCTCGGCGCCGGCCTGTGCAGCGTGTGGGCCTGGGGCCGGCGGCGCGACTATGCCCCTGTGGTCGGCATCGTGCTTTACCTGCTCTACGTCGTCCGTATCGGGGGCGACTTCATGGCCGGGCGCTTCCTGACCGCCCCGCTGCTGGTGAGCGTCATCGTGGCCACGCAGCCGCGCTGGCCGCGCCACATCGCCGTGGCCGTCTGGCTGCTGGTGGTGGCGGTGGGAGTGTTGCCCCAGCGTTCGCCGCTGCGCAGCGGCAGCGACTATGGCATCAACCTGATCAAGTTCTCGCCCGGCGGCATCTGCGACGAACGCGCCTTCTACTATCAGCACGTCGGCCTGCTCAAGGTACTCACCGGCCGCTCGATACCCGACCACGAGTATGTTTTCGACGGGCTCGAGGCTCGCCGCACCGGGAAGCAGCTCGACACCAGCTACGCCATCGGGATGTACGGCTACTACGCCGGCCCCGGCCTGCACATTGTCGATCTGCTGGGCCTCGGCGACCCGTTGCTGGCTCGTCTGCCGCCCGAGATCAGCGACCACTGGCGCATAGGTCACCTGGCCCGTCGCCTTCCGCCTGGCTATCTGGAGACCCTGCGGGCCGGCCGCAACCGTATCAGCGACCCGCGCGCCGCCCGGCTGTGGGAACTGATCCGCCAGGCCACCCGCGAACCGCTCTGGAGCACCGCGCGCTGGCGTGCCATCCTCCGGCTCAACCTCGCCCGCCTGGACCAGGGGCCGGGGCGCTGAGCTATCGGTTTACCGGCGTCCCGGGGGACTCAGGCGGGCGGAACCAGCAGCGTCAGCCGACCCGGCAACACCTCGAAAGCCACCTCGACCGCCCCGGCGGTCAGCACTTCGCCGTCGGCATGTATCGGACTGGCCGGCTCACAGCGGGCCACCAGCCGCCGCGTGCGGAACCAGCGCAGCCGCCGGTGGCGCAGATGGCTGCCGGTGAGCAGGCGCGGCAGGATGGTGGCGATCTCGAGCTTGCTCAGCCGCGGGGCCAGCACGAGGTCGAGCAGCCCGTCGTCCATGCGGGCTTGCGGAGCCATGCGGAACAGCCCGCCACAACGCGGCGAATTGCACACGCTCAGCAGATGCACCGGTCCATCGTAGTGTCCGTCGTCGAACTCGATGCGCATGTGCCAGTCGGTCAGCTTGCGCAGCGCTCGCACCAGCGCCAGCACGTAGCGCAGATTGCCGCTGACCCGCCTGATGCGCGTGTTCTCGATGGTCACCAGTGGCTCCATCGCCAGCGCGCAGTTGTTGTCGAAGAACCGCTCCTGCATCGCCGCGTCACCAGCCGTGCGATAGCTCACGCGCGCCACGTCGATCTGCCGCGTGTGGCCGCTGGCGATCACCGCCGCGGCGGCCGCCGGATCGTGCGGCAAACCGGCCATGCAGGCAAAGTCGTTGCCCGTGCCGACCGGCACGACGCCCAGCGGCTGCGTCGCCTGGGCTCCGCTGGCCCGCAGCAGGCCGTTGACCACCTCGCTGACGCTGCCGTCGCCGCCGACGGCCACCACCACGTCGCTTTGCGCTGACTGCTCGGCGGCAATGCGCAGGGCGTCGCCCGGGCCGTGAGTCTCGACGACCTCGCACTGCAGGCCGGCGCGGCGCAGGGCCTCGACGCAGGCGGCGCCGCGGCGGCCGGCCCGCCAGCGATTGGCATACGGGTTGACTATGACCAATGCGCGCACGGTTTCACGATGGGTTTTTCGCTCAGTCGCCGATCAGCAGACGGTAGAGCCGGGGGCCGAAGACGATCAGCGCGATGTTGAAGCCTGTGACCAGATCATAGGGCACCGAACCGCGCGGATAACGCCACAACAGCAGCCGGTGCCAGGTTCCGGCCGTCGGGCCGCGCGCCGGCGGCGGCGCCTGGCGGGCCTGGGCCTCGACCGCCTGCCAGGCATACACGAACCGCCGCAGCACGGTGAACGCCGCCAGCACCGCCAGCAGCCACAGGGCCGCGATCACGTGCCCGCACAGACAGCCGATCAGCACTGCCGCGAAGCGCTCGCCCCGCAGCCAGTAGCCCACGGCGCAGTCGGGGATCACGTTCTCGGCCCGGGCTTTGATATAGCTGATCATGAAGGCGTTGCACAGCGCAGCGATCGGCACGAACCACGAGGCGTCTCCGGCGCGCCAGTAGTACGTCGCGCAGCCGATGAAGATCGCCATGTCGCTGAGCCGGTCGAGCGTCGAGTCGAGCACGGCTCCGAACGGACTGGCCAGGTTGCCGACGCGCGCCACCGCGCCGTCGAGCATGTCGCAGGCTCCCGAGCCGATCAGCAGCAACGCCGCCCACAGTGGCCAGTACGAAACCGGGCCCTGCCCGTCGTAGAAGTAGGGCACCTGGTGTCCGGCGCCCTGGGCCAGACACCAGCCGGCTGCCAGCGTGAAGACGAACCCCGTGGTGGTCACCAGGTTGGGCGTGAAACCCACCGCTATCAGGCCGCGGGCCACACCGTCGCGCGCCGCGCAGAAGCCCCGCCCGATCAGCAGGCTCAGGCCCGCACGGTGGCCGCTCCGGCGCAGCCGCTGGAAATCGCGGCCAGGAGGCGGGCAGTCGCTCTCAGACATCTTCGCCTCGCACGCGCTTCAGTCGCCGGTGGGTTGCTCGGGTTGCCCGGTCTGGTCGGTCTGCTCGGCAGCCGGCCCGGTCACCTCGGCCGCCGGCGCCGGCGGTTCGGGCTCGGCGGGCTCTTCGTAGTAGATTTCGTCGTAGTCCACGCCGTCGACCGTGCGCCGCAGCAGCAGGTACATCTTCACGCTGCCGGCAAAGTAGAAGCTGACCACGAACGCGCCGACCAGTGCCACCACGAGGAAGACCCAGAAGGAGATCGGTCCCATTCCACACCACTCGCGCAACGCCAGCGGCCCGTTGTGGAAGCTCCCCCAGAACGCCGGCCCGGCCACCGCCGGCAACAGCGGCAGCTCGTTCCAGGCCGGCATGTGCCACATCACGTCGAGCTTGCCCATCGTCGCCAGCCTGGCCGCCGAGGCGGTGTTCATGCCGGCCCCGTTGGCGGCGTGCGTCAACTTGAGCACCAGCATCGCCGCCACGCGCACCATCGCGAACGACAATGCGCCGTAGAGCAGCAATGTCAGGGCATAGCCCGCCAGATGCAGCGTGCGGATGAAGACATAGCTGGCCGCCCGCTGGGCGGCGTCGAACGCGTCCGACGACTCCAGGGCGATCACCGGCCACATCAGATGGAAGCCCATCACCACTGCCAGCAGGGTGGCCGCCATCACGACTCCACCGAGTAACGTGAGCGCGTAAAACAGGCCGTTGATGACCTCCAGCCACGGAACCGCCGCGAGAAGTCCCCCCAGCCAGGTCAGCGCCCACGCGATCAGGAACACGATCGCCGGCAGCAGCGGAGCGGCGAACAACTCGGCGAATTTCTGCCGTGCGAAGGTCAGGGCTTTGCGGATACCCAGCGTTTCTTCCCGCGTTTCCTTGACCGCCACGATGCGGCAGATGGCCCCGCCGAACAGTGCGAAACAGGCCGCCAGCAGCAGCGCGAAGATGGTCGCGTAGCAGGGTCGTTGCGTGAAGAACCACAACAGCCCGTTGCCGGCCGCGGCCATGGCGCCGGCCATCGAGGGGTTCGGCCCCACCACCTGGCCGTCGAAGCCCCAGCGCCATGCCAGCGCCCCCTGCACGGCCGCCGCGAAGCAGCGCATCTCATAGTCCAGCAGCGTGATGAACACGCCCCGAGGCTCCAGCCGCCGGTACTCGGCCACCCTCTGGCACTGCCCGATCTCCTTCAGCAACCTGGCCTCGGCCTTGGCGCTCTCGCCGGATTGCTTGACGCCCGGCTGCGGCTCGCCCAGCGGTTGCATGAGGCGGTGCACTTCCTTGGCCAGGTTGGCCTTCGACGTCAGCCCGTGCGTGTCGAAACCTTCGCAGGTCAGACGCACGATGTCGGCGGCCCGCAGCAGTTGCTCTTCAAGCCGCTCTTTCTCGTCCGCGTCGATTTCGGCCGCTGCGATGGCTGCCCGGCCCGCGGACACGTAGCCCGCGACCTGCTCGAAGATGCGCTCCACGCGCTGCTCGTGTTCGGCCAGCAGCTCCTCGGCCTGCTGCTGGGCCTTGTGCAGATGCTTGCGCGCGTTGGCCTTCCACTCCTCGAAGCCCCGCGCGTCGCGCATGGCGTAGGCTTCGATCTCGTTGGTCGGCAGGCCGAGATTGGCCGCCGTGCGGTTGGCATACGTGGGCCGCCCCGGCGCAACCAGCACGCCGTGGTCGGCCGCCGTCCAGATGGCGTCCATGATTCGGCCGCTGACGTAGATGCTCACCACCGCGGCCAGCGCCAGCACCATCGGGCCGAAGGCCACCGCCCGCTGAAAGGTGGACAGCAATCGCACGAACGGGAAGACATCGACCCACGCGATGCGGGAAACGGTACAACGCTCGTCGGCCATCGGCGCCTCTCCTTGCGCAGCGAAGTACAACGGGACTGTCTCGGTGGGGCTGCGGGTGTCGGCGGGCCGGACCTGCCGGCACCGCCCGCCTCGCATTATAGGAACGGCCGGCGTGCTCACAAGCGACTGTCCTGCCCCCGCAAGACGCGGCGACACCCGCCGCCCGGCTCCCCATGACCGGCGCCGGCTGCTAACATGCGCCGGCAACGCCGGCGGCGGACCGTCGCCGATCTGCCGGCCCGCCCGAACCAGGAGCGCCCCGTGGCCAAACGCGCCTCCCGCAAATCCAGGAGCTCGACCGCTGGCGGCGGCAGCCCTCGGCGGTCATCCGGCAAGGCCGACTCGCGCGCCGCGCGCCAGGCCGAGCGGCACAGCAAGACCCGGCGCGATCATTCCTCCGAGATCGCCGAGGACTACGTCGAGCTGATCGCCCAGCTCATCCGCGAGCACGGCGAAGCCCGGACGGTGGACATCGCCCGGCGGCTGGGCGTTTCGCACGTGACCGTGACCCGTACCATCGCCCGCCTGGCCCGCGAGGGGCTGGTGCGGTCCGAGCCGTACCGGGCCGTGTTTCTCACCGAGGCCGGGTGCGAGCTGGCCCAGCGCAGCGAGGCCCGCCATCGCCTGGTGGTGGAGTTTCTGCGCAAGCTCGGCGTGGACGAGGCCGCCGCCGACATCGACGCCGAGGGCATCGAACACCACGTCAGCGACGCCACGCTGGCGGCCATCCGGCGCTTCGTCGGCCACCAGAGTAGACAACCCGGGCGCAAGCGAGGGCAATCATGAAGGTGCTGTTGACCAGACGCATGCCGGCGGTCGCAGCCGAGACGCTGCGCGCTGCCGGCCACGAAGTGCACATGATCGAGCAGGACGATCCGCCGCCGCGCGAGCAGGTGCTGGCCGCCCTGCCGGGTTGCGCCGGTGTGATCACGATGCTCAGCGACCGCGTCGATACGGAGTTCCTCGAGGCTGCCGGCGGGAGTCTGCGAGTGGTGGCCAACTATGCGGTCGGCTATGACAACATCGACCTGGCGGCCTGTCGCGCCCGGCAGGTGCGCGTCACCAACACGCCCGGCGTACTGACGGAGGCCACCGCCGATCTGACCTGGGCACTCATCCTCGCCGCCGTCCGGCACGTGGTTCTCGGCGATCGGCTGGTCCGCAGCGGCGACTGGCACGGCTGGGCACCGATGCAGTTGCCTGGTCTCGAGCTCAGCGGGGCGACGCTGGGGATCGTCGGCGCCGGTCGCATCGGCAGCGCCGTGGCGCGCCGCAGCCGCGGCTTCGACATGCGCGTGCTCTATTGCCACCCGCGGCCCAGGCCGGAGCTGGAAGACGAGCTGGGCGCCCGGCGGGTCGAACTGGACGAGCTCCTGGCCGCTTCTGACGTGGTCTCGCTGCACGTGCCCATGCGTCCCGAGAACCGGCACCTGATCGACTCGCGTCGACTCGCACTGATGAAACCCTCGGCGGTGCTCGTCAACACCGCACGCGGTCCGGTGGTCGACGAAGCGGCCCTGGTGACGGCGCTGCGGCAGGGGCGCATCGCCGCAGCCGGGCTGGACGTCTACGAGCGCGAGCCGGCCCTGACCGAGGGACTGGCCGAGCTGGACAACGTGGTGCTCCTGCCGCACCTGGGCAGCGCCACGCACACCACCCGCAGCCGCATGGCCCGCATGGCCGCCGACAACGTGGCCGCGGTCCTGGCCGGCTCGGAGCCGCCCAATCCGGTGGTGTGACCGGCCACGCAGGGTCGGCACCGCTCACCACGATTGCAGCACGACAACGTCCGCCAGCGACCGCCAAGGGCGCCAAGCGACCGCCAAGACGCCAAGAGACCGCCAAGGGCGCCAAGAGACCGCCAAGACGCCAAGAGACCGCCAAGACGCCAAGAGACGGCCGCGAGCGCCAAGGGCGCCAAGAGCCGACCATGACGCAGGTTGGGCAATTCCCATCACGATCGCGCCGAGGCGCCGCGTGGCGACCGTCCCCCCTCCCAGGGGGACCACAGGGGGGTCGAAGCCTCCGCCCACGAACCGCCAGCGGACCGCCGCGCCGCCCGCCGGATGCAACCTCTCAATCCCTCAATCCCTGTTCCCTCAATCCCTCTTCCTGCGTCCCCCTGGCGGGCAGTGTCCACCCTGCAACTCTGCACTTCGCATTTTGCACTTGAGCCTCG
>CAZRSM010000330.1:0-13670 GCA_964602755.1 uncultured Planctomycetales bacterium | reverse complement strand
CGTAGTGGGCCGGATACGGCGTCCGGGCCCCCTTGACGCTGTGCCAGATGATGCGATTGAGCGTGTCTTCGTCGGCCCGGTCGGGATACTCCAGCGGCAACGCGGCGCTGGCGTCGGCCAGCCGCTGCTCGGCCGGGGTGAGCATGGCCCGCGGGCGGTTCAGTTCGCCCAGCGGCACGCGGTTGGGCCGGCAAACGTAGGGCCTCAGGTCGGCCTGTTCGGTGAAGCAGTTGGTCATCACCGGCGCGAGAGCATACAACTGGTTGCAGGCGGTAATGCCGAGAATACGCTCGATGGTGTGGAAGACCGAAGTCTGGTTGTAGAAGTCGCTGACCACCACGCCGCGTCTGGTATACGGGCTGACCACCAGACCGCGATTGTCCTTGGCGAACAGGTATTTGCCGTCGGGGCTGAGCGCCAGGGCCACCGGCCGGCCGGCGAACTCCAGCGTGCGGCCCGCCGGGCGAATGAGCTGGCTGGTCGGGACCACGTACCCGCCGGCGACCGGGCCGACCTGGTGCGGCTGATCCTGCCCGCGACAGCATGCCAGAGAAAACAACATCACGACGAACGGAACAGCACGCGACATGGTTTCACCCTTGCAAATCGTGACGGGCGTCGCGGCGCGCCAGCGGTGGGCAGCCGGGTACCACGAGTCTGACCGCCGCCCCGCCGCGGGCGGTGGCTGCGTCATTGCCCCGGGCGCGCCCGCAGGCGTTTTGAGCACGCCGGTAGTATGGAAGTGTGCGCCGCCGGCTGCGAGACGAACCGCCCGCCGCGGGCATGCGCCGGTCGGCGGCGCGGCCGGCGGGAAGCCCGGCGCCTGCCGGCGCCGGGCTCCCACGCAGGCTTCGATAACGGCGCGCGGCTGCTAGAACTGGGCTCCCGTGTCGGTGAAGTTGGGAGCCAGGTCGCGCGTGATGGTCTGCTGGTCGCGGTACTCGACCTTGAGATCGCGGCTGAGGCAGTTCACCCCGCCGAAGTGCGGACCGACGACGGCGGCGTTTTCGCGCACGATCAGGTCACGGATGTAGGTGCCGCGGGTCTTGCCGTACTCGATGGTATCGTTGAGCGGATCACCATCGTATTCGGGCATGAAGCGCCGCAGCACGCGACCGTCGAGGAAGCCGAAGAACTCGCGGGCATAGGTGCCCTCGCGCGTGACCACCCCGTTGGGCTGGTTGGCCGCGGCGGGGCGCAGCGTATAGCGGAACTGCTCGCCGCCGCGCGGCCACCCGCGGATGGCCGAGGGGCACACGAACAGCTCGGGCTGCTCGCCCATGTGGATCGGCATCAACACGTTCGGCAGACTCAGCGGCCAGCGCTGGCGGTCGAACGGGTTGCACTCTTCGTCGGGCACCTGCTCGATCGGTCGGCCGAAGTAGTTGTTGGTCATCGGCGATTCGATCCACGGCACGTGCCCGTTCCAGACGGTCCAGTAGTTGTAGATGCCGACGCCGATCTGGCGCATCTGCGAGGCGCACACCGTCGCGCGGGCCTGGGCCCGGGCGCGGCTCAGCGTGGGCATCAGTATGCCGATCAGCAACGAGATGATGGCGACCACCACCAGCAACTCGATGAGTGTGAAGGCTCTGCGTTTCATGGCATCGAACTCCCGGGCCTGGCCCAGTTTTCTCGAAGCTCACGTCCGGCCGAGGTGGACCCGGCCACGCCTTACGGGCAGTTGCCGCCGTAGAGGCTCAGCAGCACGGCCAGATCGCCAAGGTCGACCACGCCGCTGCCGTCGAAGTCGGCGTCGGAGTTGTAGTCGGGATGGCTGGCATCCAGACCGTAGCTGGCCAGCAGCAACGCCAGGTCGCCCAGGTCGATCGCCCCGTCGCCGTTGATATCCCCGGTGCAACTGAGGTCGGCGGCGATCAGCACCACGTCGTAGGCGATGGTGTCGGCGAAGATGGGGTCGGTGGCGTTGTTGATCCCGAAGCCGGCGCCTTCGAGATAGACGAAGCGCTCGGCGCTGGCGGGCAACATCGGCACTACCACGGCATCGAGATAGGCGCCCAGATCGCCGCCGAAATCGCTCAGCGCCTCGCCGCCGTTGCCCGGAGCGGTGAAGACGTCGTTGGGATGCCCTTCCTCGATGGTGGCACTGCCGCCGGCCAAGCCGTGGGCGGTGTTATAGGTCTGACCGACGTACTGGTCGGCCACCTGGGGCCAGGCGGTCGAGCCCAGGCCCTGCCCGGCCAGCGTCGGGAACTGGCCCGTGGTCGGGTCGCGTTCGATGAGCCACCCGTTGAGCACGCCCAGGAACTGGAAGGTGCCCAGCACGTCGGCGCTGCCCGAGGCCGGATCGATCGAGTCGTACCAGAACTCGTAACCCAGGTCGGCGATGCGGTATACGCCCACCAGCGAACCGCCGCCGGCAAAGGGTGTCAGCGTGCCGAGGCGCGTGTCGATGTCGGGGTTGATGGCCGGCCCGCGCGTGCCGTCGTTGGCGGTTCCGGCCAGCGTGACCACCACCGTGGCGGTCTCGGCCTGGATGCCCGGGCCGCCTTCGTTGGAGCCGGTGGCGTCGATGTTGATCAGCTCGACCAGGCCGGCGGCGTAGTCGCAGCGCAGCTCGATGAAGCTCTCGATGCCCGGCAGTGTCACCGGGGTGGCACCGCTCACCGGCACCAGGCTGCGCGTGCTGTTCTGCGCGTCGCCGTCGAGATCGAGCCGCGGGCCGCCGAGGAAGTCCACCCCCATCAGGGGCATCTGGCCGGTGAACGGAATCGGCACCGAGCCGCGGTGGAACAGGAAGCTCAGCGAGCCGAACTCGTTGGGCTGGAACATCGGCGTGCCGACGCCCACGAACTGCACCTGCGGGCCGTCGTCGGCGGTGCCGGCCAACCGGTCGCCGTCGTAGAAGGTGCCGTCGATGCCGGGACCGGGCACGGGCGTGACGGAGCGCGCCGATCCGGGCCAGTTGCGCACGTTAACGCCGGTCAGCAGCGTGAACTTGTCGGCCACGGCGGCGCCGGTGAGGAACAGACAAACGACTGCCAGAGCGGAAAAGCGGCTGGCGTGATCAGTCATGCTTCATCTCTCCCTTCGTGTATGGGCTGTGATGTTCGCCCTCGGGGGGGCCGGGGCTTGCACGGAGTCGATGGGCGGACGTGCGCGATCGAGCGCCAGGCGCATCCGCCTGCGATCATTCCGCCCGGCCGCGCGTGCAGCCTGGGCCACCAGGTACCCTGTACGTTCAGTCAGCAGTTGAAGGTGAGCGCATCAGCGCATGACACGAAGGGCGGGAGGTGCGCGATTGACACTGCAGGCACGCACCAGAAGCAGATAGCGCGGCGGCAGCAGGGCCGTCGCCGAGCGGGCCAGCAGCTCGCGGATGGAAGGACAGACACGCCGCGGCGGCCGGCTTCTCACCACCGGTCGCGGTCGCCTTACGGCGAAGTAGCCCAGCGCAGTCGAACCGGAGCCGACGAACAGCACGCACCAGGCGTTGGGGTTGTCGATGCCGTGCACGACCAGTTGCCGCAGCACGCCGGCGTGCAGCAGCACGATGCCCATGATAACCGCCAGGTTGCCGCGCCAGCCCCGGCCGATGCGCAGCCACGCGACGTCCAGCAGCTTGAGCAGGAAGACAACCTCGGAAGCGGCCAGGACGATCAGTCGCAGAAGCGACCCGTCGCCGGCCAGTACGCCCCGCCAGGCCATGACCAGGGCCGGAGCGTGACCGGCCATCATGACCAGCCAGAAGACCCGCCGCCAGGTTGGTTTGCCCAGCGTCATGGGAGGTTTTCCTCGCACCCGCCGACGGGAACCGGCGGCGGGCGGCTCGCGGGATCAGGTGCCCAGGATACCACCTCACCCGTGTGCAATGCAAGGGGCCGACGGACCGGGCAGCGGAACGGTCCGGGCCGGCGGCTGTGCTCCAGGGGCGGCCCCCCCCCCACGCAGCTCGCCCCCGGCCGAAACCCTATGGGACCGCGGGACTGGACAAGCAACCGGAAGTTTGTATATTCATTGATGAGCCGAGCGTCGCCGATATGGCCGACGGCGGCCGCAGCAACCGGGCCCGCGGGCCCGGGGCCGACAACAACCGGGCGTGTGACCGAGTGGCCAAAGGTGACGGGCTGTAAACCCGTTGGCGTATGCCTACGCTGGTTCGAATCCAGCCGCGCCCATCAGCGATTCACGATCCACCAGCCCCCGCGATTGTGCGGGGGCGTCTTTTTTGCGCTTCGCCGAGCTCGCCGTGAGCTTGAAAAACATTTGCGATCGTCCGGGCGAGCGCGTTAAAGTCGAGTCGGCGGCTCAGGGGCCCCGCCGCTTCCGCTGTCCGACTGCCAGAGGAGGGATTCGCCGTGTCGAGAGCCACACTTGCAATAGTCTGCATACTTGCGATGGTTGCAACAGCCGGCGCCCGCGACGCCTACCGGCAGGCCCCCGACTGGGTCTCGGCGGATACGCCGGTCTCCACCGGCGGCGCGCTGGTCGACCTCGACCGCGACGGCTGGCTCGATCTGGTGGTCGCCAACGGCAACGACATGCAGCAGCAGACGCTGACCGTCTACTACAACCGCGGCGACGGCACCTTCCCCGCCACGCCCGACTGGCAGTCGGCCGACACGGCCTACAACGGCCATCTCAGCGTGGCCGACGTCAACGGCGACGGCTGGCCCGACGTCGCGGTCGCGGTCCTGGGGCGCTATTCAGACATCGATTACGCCGCCAAGCTTTATCTCAACAACAACGGCACGCTCTCTTCCTGGCCGGACTGGCAGGCGAACTTCATGGCCAACGCCTTCAGTTGCGCCTTCGGCGACGTGAACAACGACGGCCGGCCCGACCTGGCCGTGGGCACCGGCTGGGCCTACGACCCCCAGAACTACTACAACAACTACGTGTATCTCAACGTCGGCGGCATGCTCGAGAGCAGCCCCAGTTGGCAATCGGACGACACGTATCACTACCAGGGCGTGCACTGGGTCGACATGGATGACGACGGCTGGCTCGACCTGGTGGGCATACCCAACGGCACGCAGACCCGTATCTACCGCAACCTGGGCGGCACCCTCGAGACCACCGCCTCGTGGCTCTCCGACGATGGTGCCAACCAGGACGCCATCATGGCCACCAGCGGCGACGTCACCAACGACGGCTACCGCGACCTGATCGTCACCGACAATACCCAGCTTGCCGGCAGCGGCCTGTTCCGCCTCTATCCCGGCACCGCCAGCGGATTTGCCACCACCTACACCTGGAGCGACTACCAGCGTTACGGATCGGCCGTGGCGCTGGCCGACGTCAACGGCGACGGGCTGCTCGACCTGGCCGCCGGCGGCTGGTGGGCCCGCACGCGCCTCTATCTCAACACCGGAAGCGGTTTTGACGCCGCCCCGTCGTGGTATTCCAGCACCAACAGCGTGATCGAGAAGATAATCTTCGGCGACGTCGATAACGACGGTCTCGAAACCCAGACCGTCTCACTGCCGGCCGACGGAGGACGACTGTTCTACCTCCCCCACCAGCCCATCCAGGAGCTGATATCGGTGGTCCGCGACGGCGTGACCCTGACGCCCGACCAGTACACCTGCGACCGCGAATTCGGCTGGATCAGCGTCGATGCCGCCCCGGCGGTGTCGCTCGACGTGACCTACACCACCTCGTACCTGCTCGACATGGCCGTCACCAACTGGGACAACGACATCGGCAACTACCTGTTCTACAACATCTTACGGTGCCCGGGCGACCTCAGCGGCGACGGACGCACCGATCTGACCGACCTGTCGCTGTTCCTGACCTATTACGGCTGCACGGCCGATTGCGGCGACAGCGACTTCGACGGCGACGGTGACGTCGACCTGGCCGACCTGGCCATCCTGCTGGCCGATTACGGCTGCAATTAGCGGCCTACCAGCGGCGGGGGTCAATGTCATCGGTGGTGGGCAGTGCCCACCCTGCGGCTGCGAGGGGGGACGGTCGGCTGCGGTGCCGCACAGTATTCGTGGTGGGCGGTGCCCACCCTACCTTCTGCTGGCAGCCCGCTTGCGCGTGGTGGCCTTGCGGCGCGCGGCGGATTTCTTGGCGCTTCGGGCAGTTCCCTTGGCCTTCCTGGAGCCCTTGGCGGATTTCTTGGCGACTTTGGAGCTCTTGGCGGTTTTCCTGGCGCGTTTGGCGGTTTTCTTCGCGCCCCTGGCAGCCTTCTTCGTAGCCTTCGCGGCCTTCCTGGCGACCTTGGTGGTTTTCTTGACGACCTTGGCGGCCTTCCTGGCGACCTTGGCGTCTTTGGCGCCCCGCTGCTCGGCGATGACCGCCTGGGCGGCCGCCAGCCGGGCGATGGGCACGCGGTACGGCGAGCAGCTCACGTAGTCCATGCCGACCTGGTGGCAGAAGTTGACGCTCCTGGGATCGCCGCCGTGTTCGCCGCAGATGCCCACCTTGAGCTTCGGGCGCGTGGCGCGGCCCTGCTCGATCGCCCAGCGGACCAGCCGGCCGACGCCGTCGACATCGAGCGACTGGAACGGGTCTTCGGGGAAGATGGCGGCCTTGTTCTGGTCGCAGTACTCGGGCAGGAAGCGGCCGGCGTCGTCGCGCGACAGCCCCATGGTCATCTGCGTCAGGTCGTTGGTGCCGAAGCTGAAGAACTCGGCCACGTCGGCGATCTGGTCGGCGGTGATCGCCGCCCGCGGCGTCTCGATCATCGTGCCGACCAGGTACTTGAGGCGCACGTCAGCCTCTTTCAGCACGCGGTCGGCCACCGCCCGGCAGCGCTGTTCGAGGATACGCAGCTCCCTGGCGGCGATGGTGAGCGGGATCATGATCTCGGGCTGCACCTTGCCGCCCCGCCGCTTGACCTCGACCGCGGCCTCGATGATGGCCCGCACCTGCATCTCCAGGATTTCCGGGTAGGTGATGCACAGGCGGCAGCCGCGGTGGCCGAGCATGGGGTTGGCCTCGTGCAACTGCTCGGCGCGGGCCAGGATGGCGTCGGCCGACATGCCGGTGACGCGGGAGAGCTCCTCGGCCTGCTGGCGGGTCCTGGGCACGAACTCGTGCAACGGCGGATCGAGCAGACGGATGGTCACCGGCCGCCCGGCCATGGCCTCGAAGATGCCGATGAAGTCCTGGCGCTGATAGGGCAGCAGTTTGTCGAGCGCCGCGCGGCGCTTGGTCTCGCTGTCGGCGACGATCATCTCCTGGATGGCCAGTTGCCGCTCGCGGGTGGCGAAGAACATGTGCTCGGTACGACACAGGCCGATGCCCTCGGCGCCCATCTCGACCGCCTTGGCCGAATCCTCGGGCGTATCGGCATTGGTGCGCACCTTGAGCCGCCGACGGCGATCGGCCCAGCCCATCAGGGTGTAGAACTCGGCCGGCAGCTCGGGCGTCACCAGCCCGACGCGTCCGCTGAAGACCTCGCCGGTCGAGCCGTCCAGCGTGAGGTATTCGCCCCGGCGCACGACCTTGCCGCGCGCCATGAGCTGGCCGGCCTCGTAGTCGATACTCAGCTCCTCGCAGCCCACGATGCAGCACTTGCCCCAGCCGCGGGCCACGACCGCGGCGTGCGAGGTCTTGCCGCCGGTCTGCGTGAGAATGCCCTTGGCGGCCTGCATGCCGCCCACGTCTTCGGGGCTGGTCTCCTTGCGAACCAGGATGACGTCCGCCCCCTCGGCGGCCAGACGCTCGGCCTCGTCGGCGCTGAAGACCACCTGGCCGCAGGCCGCCCCCGGCACGGCGTTGATGCCCCGGGCGATCAGGCGGCTCTCCAGCTCGCGGCGATCGACGTCGGGGCTGATGACCGGATAGAACAGACGCTCGATGTCCTCGCGGGTGATGCGCGCGATGGCGTCGTCGCGCGTGATGACCGGCCGGCAGGCGGCCGCCTCATACTTGCGCGGCAGGTGGCCCTTCCTGACCAGCCGGCGGGCCTCGGCGCGGCTCATCAGCGGCTTGGTGGCCTGCTCGACGGCGATGCGGAAAGCGGCCGTGGGGGTCCGCTTGCCGGTGCGACACTGGAGCATGTAGAGCTTGCCGCGCTCGAAGGTGAACTCCAGGTCCTGCATGTCGCCGTAGTAGATTTCGAGCATGGCCCGCACGGCGCAGAGCTGGTCGTAGATCTCGGGCAGCTTGTCGCGCAGGTCGTGCAGCTTGATCGGCGTGCGGATGCCGGCCACCACGTCTTCGCCCTGAGCGTTGATCAGCAGATCGCCATAGAACTCGTTGGCACCGGTGCTGGGGTCGCGGGTGAAGCACACGCCGGTGCCGCTGTCGTCGCCCATGTTGCCGAAGACCATCTGCTGCACGTTGACGGCGGTGCCCTTGAGGTCGGTGATCTTCTCGACGCGGCGATAGGTGACGGCCTTCTCGGCGTTCCACGAGCCGAAGACGGCGTTGATGGCCCCCACCAGTTGCACCCAGGGATCCTGCGGGAAATCGTCGCCGGTCTGCTGCTTGAAGAAGTCCTTGAACTCGCCGCACAGCTCCTGGAGCGCCTCGGCGGGGATCTCGTGATCGTATTGCACGCCGATGCGCTGCTTGAGCGCGTGCAGCTTGTCTTCGAGCACTTCCTTGCTCAGGCCCACCACCACGGTGGAATACATCTGCAGAAAGCGGCGATAGGCATCCCAGGCGAACCGCGGGTTGCCGGTGGCCTCGGCCAGGCCGCGTACGCTGACGTCGGAGAGGCCGAGGTTGAGGATGGTCTCCATCATGCCGGGCATCGAGCGGGCCGCCCCGCTGCGTACCGAGACCAGCAGCGGATTGCGTGCGTCGCCGAGCTTCTTGCCGGTGGTCTTTTCCAGCCTCTTGAGGTTCTTGCGGACTTCGGCCTCCAGGCCGGGCGGCCACTTGAGATCGTGGGTGTTGGCATATTCGCAGGCGGTCACGGTGATGGTGAAGCCGGCCGGCACCGGCAGCCCGATGTTGGTCATTTCGGCCAGCCCGGCCCCCTTGCCGCCCAGCAGATCGCGGTCCTTGCCACTGCCCTCAGCTTTGCCCGCACCGAAAAAGTAGACGTACTTCGGCTTCATGCTCTGGTTCCTTCCTCACGCGTGTCAGCTTTCCAGCGATTGACCCCGCCTGGTGGGGCCGCCGCGCCGCCAATGCCCCGATCGTATGCTCGAACCGTACATGATACGCAAAACCCGGCCGGCGACCAGTGGCGGCGCGGGGGTATGCGCCTGCCCAGGAGGCGATCGCACGTCGCGGCTGCGTCGAGCATGGCCCGACCCGCATACCGGCGCGTACTGGCGGCCGCAGCGAGGATTCGCTCACATTCTGGCGGTTCGCGAAACAACTCAGACGCCCAGCGGGCGGCGCCGTCGGCGGCGCAGCACCAGCCCGGGCAGTGCGGTCAGGGCCGTCGCCAGCGCAGCCGACACGCCCGCCAGCGCGGCCGCTTCGCCCAGCAGTGCGGTCAGCGGCTGCCCGCCGCGGCCGGCGTAGTAGTAGAGGTGGAGCAGGTAGAGCACCTGGCCCGGCACGGCGGCGGCCAGACAGGCCAGCCAGCGGGCCCACCAGACGCGCGTGTTGAGCAGGTCACGCAGCCAGGTGAGCAGCAATACGGTCAGCCCCAGCGTGAAGGCGTGAATGCCCAGCGGATCGCTGCTGGCGAGGTCCTGCACCAGGCCGACGATCCAGCCGGCCAGCCGGGCTTCGTGGACCGGCATGAGCAGGCCGACCAGCAGCGCCGCCGTCAGGAAGGCATCGAGCCGGTGCGGCCCGGCAAAAGGCGCGATGCCGACCTGGACCACGTAGGCCGCCAGCACCACCAGCAGCAGGGCGCCACGGCTCATCGCTGCCCCTGCCGAGCGGGCGGCTTGAGCGGCGGGGCTGCCGGCTCCTGGGCGTCGGGATCGAAGCCCATCGGCACCGGCACCTTCAGTCGCCGAGCCGAACTGAGCACCACCGAGCCGTCGTGGCGCTGGTAGCCGAACTGGATCTCGATCAGTTTGCCCTCGAGCATCAGCTCGTCGGGCCAGCGCAGCGGGAAGCCGTAGTAGTAGCCCATGCGGGCGCGCTTGGTGACGCGCAGGCCCATGGACTCGCGCTCGGTGAACTGCCACATGTGGGCCAGCTCGCGGCGATAGCGGCCGTTGGGCTCGCGCTTGAGCTCGTAGATCCAGACGAAGATGTCGCCCGAGACGAAGGCCCCTTTCTCGGTCTGGCCCGAGACGAAGTAGACCGGGACTTTGAAGCCGATCACGCGGTCGGAATCGAACAGCCAGGGCGTGGGCGACCAGAACGCGATGATCTCGACGATGTCGTCGCGGGTTTCGATGCGCGTGGGGTCGATGGTGTTGTCTTGACGCCTGGCTTCCGGTCCGCTGGGCCACATCGGGCCGGGGGGATTGCTGCGCGGCGGCTGCTGGCAGCCCGTGGCCGCCAGCCCCAGCAGCAACCACACCGCGGCCGACCCGCGGCACAGCCTGCCCCACCAGTCGTTTCGCGCGGCTTGCATCCGCTTACCCTGTCGGCCCATGGTCAAACCCCGTAGCGGTCAGACTCCGCAGTGTGTGACTTACGGCCCGCCGGCAGAGAGCGACTCGACGGGAACGTCGTAGGTGTCCTCCTCCTCGGTTGCCGGCTGGGGCTCGCCAGCCTCGCGGCCGGGAGCGGCCGGTGGCTGCGGCTGCTTCGCCCGGCCCTGCAGGCCGGTGGCCCGGCTCGGGAAGGGGCTGAGCGCGTCGGCCCGGTCGCGGGGCAGCAGCTCCTCGGGCGAGAGCCGCAGCCCGTCCATCAGCTCGCTGGTGAGCACCTCGCCGGGGATCATGCCGGTGCGATCGCGTTCCTGGATCGACAGCTCGCGGTACTCTTCGGAACTGCGGACCACGCGCGGCGTG
Organism: uncultured Planctomycetales bacterium; assembly: GCA_964602755.1. Lineage (GTDB taxonomy): Bacteria > Planctomycetota > Phycisphaerae > UBA1845 > Fen-1342 > JALSRY01. The sequence continues at coordinate 2,871 of CAZRSM010000330.1, read as the reverse complement.
AGGATCACCAGCAGCTCGGAGTGGCGCGACTCGGCGTGGTCGTTGCGGGCCAGCCAGCCCAGCAGCGGGATGTCGCCCAGCAGCGGCACTTTCTGCTCGCGCCGTTCGTCCCGCGTGGTGATCAGGCCGCCCAGTACCACGGTCTCGTTGTCACGCACCGTGACGGTGGTCTGGGCCTGACGATCGAGGAAGATCGGAGACGACAGTCCATTGCCGACGTCGATCGTCGAGCCGGTGATGTCGGAGACGGTCTGGTTGATCTCGAGCCGCACGAAGCCGTCGGGATTGATGTGCGGCGTGACGGTCAGCTCGATGCCCACTTCGCGGCGCCGCACGTTGCTCTGGACGATGCCGGTGGCGGTCACGGTGGTACCGGCCACGAAGGGCACGTCGTTGGTGATCTTGATGGTGGCTTCCTGGTTGTCCATGGCCACGATCTGCGGGCGCGAGAGGACATTGAGGTTGCCCTCGCTCTGCAGGGTGCGCATCAGGAAGTTGAAGTCGGCCCCGGTGATGGTGAAGGTGAAGCCGCCCAGGCCGGTGCCGGCCGCGCCGATGTCGGTGCCGGCCACGAAGTCGAAGGTGGTCGTGTCGGTCGGTCCGGCCTTGGTGTACTGCAGGTCCTGGAAGGCGAACTCGACGCCCAGATCGAGCGAGTTGTCCATCGACACCTCGACGATCAGCACCTGGATCATCACCTGCGGCGGCGGCTGGTCGAGGTTGCGCAGCAGCTCGAGCACCTCGGTCTCGCGCCGCGGATCGTAGTCGAGGATCAGCCGGTTGGTCTCCTCGTTGGCGATGGCGATGATCTCGCGCTCCATCCGCTTGGCGACCGAGATTTCCTCTTTGAGCTCGTTGAGCCGCTGCTGTTCGGCGTCGTTGTACTCCTTGATGGCCTGCTGGATCGCGGTGGCCGGGTTGTTGGCCGGCTGGTAGACGATGGTCTTGCGATCCTGGATCGGCTGGCTGTCGAGCTGCAGGATCAGCTCGTCGACCAGGTCGAGGTAGCCCACCGTGCCGGCGGCGATCACCGAGTTGGTGCGTGAATCGGTGGTGAACGCGATCTGCTGCTTGCCGCCCGGCACCAGGTCGCCGAAGGTCAGGCGCATCTCCTGCTCGTCGGTGCCGGTCCCACCCTGCTGGTCGGTGCTGAAGAGCTCCTCGAGCGTCTGCACCATCTCCTCGGCGTCGGAGTTGCGCAGCCGGAAGACGCGGATGTTGGCCGACTGGGGCGGCACGTCGATGGCCGCCACCAGGGCCTCCATCAGCGGCATGCTCTCGGGCGGCGCGGTGACGATCAGCGAGTTGGTGCGCAGGTCATCGGTGACCACGATGTCGCTGCGCAAAGCCTTGAGCATCTCAGCCCCCAGCTCGGGGTGCCGGCGCTGAAAGACCAGCATCACCTGGCGCATCTTTTCGGAGCCGGCGGTCGAGCCGCTGGTGCGGCCACCGCCGACGCTGCCGCCGCGGCCTTCGAGGATGTTGCGAAGGAGCTCGCCGGCGTCCTGGGCGTCAGCCTGCTCGAGCCGGAAGATGCGCACCACCGCCCCCGCCCCTTCGGCCTGGTTGAGATCGTTGACAAAGGCCACGATGTCGTTGACCACGGCGGGCGGACCGATGGCGATGACCGAGTTGGTGGACTCGTCGTAGGTGACGGTCACGTCGGCCTCGGCCCCGCTGACCTTGCTCTGGAAGAGGTTTTCGACGTTCTGGGCCAGCTGCTGGGCGTCGCCGTGAAGCAGCGGGATGATGCGGAAGATGCGGCCCGGTTCGGCCGGCCGGTCGAGCAGGTCGATCCAGTGCTCAAGGCGCTGCATGTCCTCGCGGGAGGCGGCCAGCAGGAGACTGTTGGAGTAGGGGTCGGCCCCTATGTACATGGGCGTGCCGCGCATCTCGCTCTGCTGCTGGCTCTGGCTTTCCTTGACCATGTCGGAGAGCAACTGGGCGATGTTGGCGGCGCTGTTGAGCTGGATGGGGCGCACCTTGAACTGCACCGTGGGGTCGAAGGGCTGATCGAGACGGTCGATCAGCTCCTCGGCCTGGCGCATGTAGTCGCGCGTACCGGTCAGCACCAGCGAGTTGCTGCGGGTGTCGGCGAAGACGTAGAGCACGTTCTTCTGGCCCTTCTCGGCAACGTCGCGGTCGGCGTCCTTCTTCTTGTCGAACAGCTCCTGGAGCATGGCGGCCAGCTTGGCGGCATCGGCGTACTCGAGCCGGCGCAGCCTGCTGTCGACCACGCTGTAGGCCTCGGCGGCGTCGAGGCGGGTGGCCAGGTCGGAGACCATCGCGTAGACCTCGTCGGTGGCCCAGACCACCAGCGTATTCGAGCGGTCGTCGGCCGTAATCACGGCGCCGTCGCGGGCCTGGTTCTTGCTGCCGATGGCGTCCAGCCGTTCTTTGAGCATCTCGTCGAGCTGATCCTTGAGCTGGCTGGCCTGCACGTTGCGCAACTGGATCAGGTGCGGCCGCATGCCAAGCTGGCCCGAGGGCGTATCGAGCTGCGAGATCAGACCGGCCGCCAGCAGCACGGCGTCCTTGTGCCCCACCACCAGCACCGTGTTGGTGCGCACATCGTGCGTGAAGACCACGTTGTAAGGCAGCCCGCGGGCGGCCACGCCCGGCGGCGCCGGCGGCATCTTGCCGTCGGGGAAGTCGTCTTTCGAGAGGCTGCTGGCACGCTGCAGGGCCTTCTTGGCATCGTCGAACATCTCCTGCAGCGTCTGGGCTACCTCCTCGGCGTTGGCGTGCTGGAGCACGAACGACTTGACCTCGATCTCCTCGCCGACCGGGAGCTGGTCGAAAAGCCTGACGATCTCGAGCAGGGCCTCGCCGTTCTGCTTGTTCGAGAAGATCATCAGCGAGTTCTTGCCC
>CAZRSM010000329.1:0-2885 GCA_964602755.1 uncultured Planctomycetales bacterium | reverse complement strand
GCACGCTGGCCACCGCCAGCGACGACAACACCGTCTGGCTCTACGACGCCGCCACCGGAAGCGTAGTGGATACATTCTCGACCGACGCACGCGTCAAGGCCATCGCCTTCGCACCCGACGGCAGTCAGATCGTGTGGGGTGAGGACGACGGCGACGTGGTGCTGGTGGACGTGGCCACGGGAGCCACCGTGCGGACCTTCGCCGGCCACGGCGGGACGGTAAACGACGTGGCCTTCGCGCCCGACGGAGCCAGCGTCTTCAGCGGCGGGGCCGACCGCCACGCCTACATGTGGAACGTCGGCGACGGCACCGTGCTGCGCGACTTCGAGCACACGCTGGCGATCAATGCCGTGGCCTACTCGCCGACCGACGATGAGCTGGTTGCCACCGCCGGCGAAGATGGGCTGATCAAGATCTGGAACGTCACCAGCGGCACGCTGCTGCGGACCATCGACGGGCACACCGAGGCGGTCAACGACCTGGTGTTCTCGCCCGACGGCCTGGCTCTGATCAGCGGCAGCGACGACAACCGGGCCATCGCCTGGGAGCCTTACAGCGGCACGCAGGTCTTCGTCTACAGCGGGCACGAGGCCGACGTGCTGGCGGTGGACATCAGCGGCGACGGTGCCTACCTGGTGACCGGGGCCGCCGACTGGACCGCGCGCGTGTGGAACACGGCCACCGGGGAAGAGTTGCTGAGCGTGCAGCCGTGCCGTTCGCCGATCCTGTCGGTGGCGGTGGCGCCTGATGGCACGCAGTTCGCCGCCGGCGTGGGCGCCCGCAACGACATCCAGCTCGACACGGTTCCCAGCAGCGGCAACGACATCGACATCACGGTGCCGCAGGCCCTCTCGCTGCAGCAGGTGGCCGACCTGGGCAACGAGGATGTGCCGCCGGGCCGCTACTACGTGTGGGCCGAAGTGGCTACCGACCGCACCGCCGAGGCGGTACGCGACTACGCCGGCGGCGAGGTCAACGTGGTGCGTTCGTTTACCACGGCAGTCGACGTCAGCACGCCGACTATTCCGCTGGTCAACGGCGAGGCCAACGTGGTGGTGCCGTTCAGTGCCTCGCGGCAGGTGTTCGATCTGGGAACGCTGGAAACGGGCACGCGTGTGAGCATGGCGCTGATGCACGTGCCCGGCTATGACGACTACTACGTGCCGGACTATCCGTTCAGCATCATGTTGCTGGATTCTGCCAACGAGATCGTGGCCTGGTATCAGGCGCTGGCGCGGACGAGTGGCACCGGCGTGCTGCTGCCCGATCTGTACCGCTTCGTGCTGTTCACCAAGGACACCGACCTGGTCATCGGTCATACCAGCCTGCACCACTACGTGGTGGTCGATGGGCAGGTCAGCGTCAAGATCAAGGTCGATCGCAGCGGCACCACCGTGCCCAGGCATCAGCAGCGCGTACTGGTGCGTTTCGACGGCGGCGAGGTGGGCGTCGGCGGCCAGCCGGTGCGTGTCATTCCGCCGTTCGACGCCGCCGATCTCAACCCCGCCTGGGGCGCCTCGGAGACCACGACCATCAAGCAGGTCATCCTGTCGCGGCTGGAGAGCATCTTCTCGGCCTACGACATCGAGTTCTACAGCTCGGACGACGGTGTGACGCCCACGACGCCGTACCTGACGATCTACATCGGCGACCGCACGCCGGACGGCTATCTCGGCATCGCCGACTACGTCGATCCGCGCAACCAGACCACCACCGGCAGCGCCATCGTCTACGCTCGGGAGATCGCCCAGCGCGGCTTTGCCGGCGAGTTCTCCAACCTGCTGGTCACCGATGGCGACGTCGGCAACGCGTTGGCCAATGTCGCCGCCCACCTGCTGGGGCAACTGGTGGGGCTGCGCAACACCGACGACCCGACCGACGTGATGCAGGGCAGCGACATCTTCGGTATCGGCGATCCGACCATCCCGCGTACGATCAAGGCGGCCACGCCGACACCCACCGAACAGCTCGACGGCCTGCCGGTCATCGGTATCCAGAACGCCCCGCGGCAGCTCGAGGAGACCATCGGGTTGAAGTAGCCCGGCCCACGACTCGGGCGACCGACGGCCGCATGCGGCTTCGAGCAAACAAGCACACGGGGACGTCCGCTGTTTCGCGGGCGTCCCCGTTCTCTGTCGGCAGATCGTGACCGCCGCAGGCAGATGCGGCTTTTTCAGTCCTTGTCGGCCCGCAGCAGCACGAAGCGGTGGCCCATCTCGTTGACCACTCCCAGCCGCACGCCCTTGGCCAGATCGTAACGCCGCAGGACGCGCTCGAAATCGTCGGCATCCTTGATCCTGCGGCCCTGCACGCTGACGATCACATCGCCGAAACGCAGGCCGGCGCGCTCGGCGGGGCTGAGCGGCTGGACCTCGATGACCACCACGCCGCGGGTGTCTTCGTCGATGTTCAGCCGGGCGGCGTCGTCGCTGGTCAGGGTGCGGACGGTCAGGCCGAGGCTTTCGGGTGCGGCCTGGGCCACGCTGCCCTCGTCGGCCAGCTCGCCGATGCGCACCTCGATGGTCTTGTGCTTGCCGTCGCGGAAGATCTCCAGCTCGACCCTGGTATCGGGGCGCGTCTCGGCGACCATCTCGCGGAGCTGGTTCATGTTGGTGACCTGCTTGCCGTCGAACTTGAGGATGATGTCGCCGACCTTGAGGCCGGCCTTGTCGGCCGGCCCGCCGTCGACCACGTCGCCGACCAGCACGCCCTCGGTGCTGTCATAGTCGAACGAGGCGGCCAGGTCTTCGGTCAGGTTCTGGATGATGACGCCCAGCCAGCCGCGGACCACGCGACCGTGTTCGATCAGCGTTTCCATGATGTTGCGGGCCATGTTGATGGGGATGGCGAAACCGATGCCCATGTAGCCGCCGCTGCGGGTGAAG
>CAZRSM010000328.1:0-9251 GCA_964602755.1 uncultured Planctomycetales bacterium | reverse complement strand
CAGGGCGCCGCGGCTCCAGTCGCGGACGCGGTACTGCGGCGGCACCGCCCGGCCCGGCACGGCGACGTTCTTTATCAGTTCGGGATGGTTCAAGACGATCCCCGAGGCGCCCATCCACATGCAAAACGGGATGAGCACCAGGCCCACGTACTTGTGGATCGGCCGGGATATCCTGAACAGTGTGCGCATCACTGCGAGCGTCGCCGCGACCAGCGGCGATACGCGACACCGGCAGATCGCCCGTGGTGACCCGCGACGACCTGCACGGCCGGATCCGACAGACCGCGGACCGCGCGCGGTGTGACCTCCAGCGGCCTGCGCGGCCGCCGGAGGTCACCCGCTGCGGCGGATTCTAGCTCACGGTCGCCGTCGCGTCAGCGACCGGCGTGCCCAGGGCCGCGGCCAGGTCCTGCTCGGCGGTGGTAACCGGCTGGATGTTGAACTTCTCGACCAGCACGTTGAGCACGTTGGGCGTAACGAACGCCGGCAGGCGCGGGCCCAGACGGATGTTGCGGATGCCCAGCGACAGCAGCGACAGCAGAATGCACACGGCCTTCTGCTCGTACCAGCTCAGGATCAGCGTCAGCGGCAGGTCGTTGACCGAGCACTCGAACGCGTTGGCCAACGCACTGGCGATCTCGATGGCCGAGTGGGCATCGTTGCACTGTCCGGCGTCCAGCAGCCGCGGGATGCCGCCGATGTCGCCGAAATCAAGCGTGTTGAAGCGGAACTTGCCGCAGGCCAGCGTGAGCACCACGCAATCGTCCGGCACCTGGCGGGCGAACTGCGTGTAGTAGTCGCGGCTCTTCTCGCGCGCATCGCAGCCGCCGACCAGGAAGAAGTGCCGGATGGCGCCGCTCTTTACCGCCTCGATGACCTTGTCCGCCACGCTCAGCACGGCGTTGTGGGCGAAACCGATGGTGATGGTCTTCTCGGGAGCGTCCTGCTCGAAGCCCTTCTCGGCCAGGGCCGCCTCGATCACCGGGCTGAAGTCGCGGTTCTGGATATGCCGCACGCCCGGCCAGGCCACCAGCCCGCTGGTAAAGATGCGGTGCTTGTAGCTGCTCAGCGGCTCCTGGATGCAGTTGGTGGTCATCACGATGGCACCGGGGAACTCCTCGAACTCCTTCTGCTGCTGGTGCCACGCCCCGCCGTAGTTGCCCACCAGGTGCTTGTACTTCTTGAACTCCGGATAGGCGTTGGCCGGCAGCATCTCGCAGTGGGTGTAGACGTTGATGCCGGTTCCTTCGGTCTGCTTGAGCAGCTCTTCCAGGTCCTTGAGATCGTGCCCCGAAATCAGGATGCACTTGCCCTTGACCGGCGTGATGCGCACCTGCGTCGGCTCGGGATGCCCGTAGGCCCCGGTGTTGGCCGCATCGAGCAGGCCCATGACGGTCAGGTTGACCTCGCCGCACTTCATGTTGGCCGCCAGCAGCTCGTCCATGCTGGCCTGCCCTCCGGCCAGGAGATTCAGCGCCTCGTGGAAGAAAGCGAAGACCTCGTCGCTTTCCTGGCCGAGGATCAGGGCGTGGTCGGCATAGGCCGCCATGCCTTTGAGGCCATAGGTGAGCAGCTCTTCCAGGCCGGCGATGTCCTGGCCCCGGAAGTCGATCCGCTTGATGATCGAGATCTCCTCGCCCTGCTGCACCAGCCCTTCGAGCGAATCGGCCGGTACCCAGCGGCACGGTCCCGCGGGATCCTCCACCGGCTTGCCCTGGGCTTCCGCCGCTTTGTAATACAGCTCGCGGGCACGTCCGATCATCTCGTGTGCCCGCAGCAGCCACTCGCGCATGCGCTGCTCGTCGAAGTTGACGTTGGTGACCGTGGTGAACAGCGCCTCGATCACGAACACGTCGATTTCGCGGTCCTTGGCGCCCAACTGGCGCGCCCGGTGGGCGTACTGCCCGATGCCCTTCACCGCGAAAACCAGCAGGTCTTGCAGCGCCGCGACTTGGGGCGTCTTGCCGCAAACTCCCTTGATCGTGCAGCCTTCACCCTTGGCGGTTTCTTCACACTGGAAGAAGAACATTGCGGTTATCTCCTTGCCGCGACCTGTCGGCGGTCGGAGCCCGCGCTCCGGCCGGACGAAGGCCGCTACCATCGGATAGCTCGTAGACGTCGGTTCGGGTTTCTCAGTTGTCGAGAACTTCCCCGCGCGTGCTGATAATCACCTCGTTGATCTCGACTTCAACACCGGCCCGCTCCCGCGCCTCGCGGACCATGCAGGCTATCCCCCCGCAGCACGGTACTTCCATGCGGGCTACCGTCACCTCGGCCAGATCGTTGGCACGCATCATGGCCTCCAGCTTCTCCACGTAGCCCCGCGTATCGTCCAGCTTCGGGCAGGCGATCACAACCACCCGGCCACGCAGCAACTGACTCTGAAAACCAGCGTACGCCACCGCCACGCAATCCGCCGCCACCAGCAGCCGCGCCCCCCGCAACACCGGAGCCGTCGGCGGCAGCAGGTGCAACTGGATCGGCCAGTGCGTCAGCTCGGAACGCGGCGCCTCGCGCGACTCGAACGGCGTGATGTTGTTCGGGTCGCTGCCCCGCGATACGAACTGCGCGAACCGCGCCCCCGGGCAGCCCCCGCCGCCAGCCCCCGCCCCAGGCTCGAAAACCGACAGCCGCGCCGACGGACAACCGCCCGCTGCCGCCTCGGCCCGCCGCTCTTCGGCCGGCGGCCGGCCCGCCAGATGCCGCTGGACCGCCTGTTCGTCGAACTCCTCGGCCTCGCGCCGCTCGATGCGGATCGCACCGCGCGGGCAGTGGCCCAGGCACGCCCCCAGCCCATCGCACAACTTGTCCGAAATCAGCCTGGCCTTGCCGTCTATGATCTGGATGGCCCCTTCGTGACACGAGGGCACGCACAGCCCGCAACCATCGCACAGCTCCTCGTCGATCGTCACGATCTCGCGGATCATCGCATCGCTCCGTGGCTGGCTCGCGCGCCGACTGCCTGAAGGCAGCCGTCGCCTGGCCGGTCCAACCCCCGGGCCCTTGCCATCACGGCGTCAGTATCGGACAATTCGCCTCGCCGGCCCTTGATCTGGATCAAGCCGGCGGAAGTTTTTTTGCTTTTTTCACCCGGCGCAGGCCGCCTTGTGCGGCTCCCGCGGGCCGCGAGCGGCGCTCATGGACGACAGCATCCGCGACATTCTCCGTAACTGTCGCATTCTCAAGCACATACCGCCAGCCGCCCTCGATCGGCTCGCCAGCCAGGCCCGCCTGCTGACCTTCGCCCGCGGCCAGATCATCGTCCGCCAGGGCGATCCGTGTCCCGGATTCTTCGCCGTCGCCAGCGGCGCCGTGCGCGTTTACAAGCTCAATCCGACCGGTAAAGAGCACGTGCTGCACTTCGTCCACGCCGGCGGAACCTTCGCTGAAGTGGCCGTTATTGCCGGCTTCGATTGCCCGGCGTTCGCGTCGGCGCTCGAGGAGACGCGCTGCGTACTGGTGCCGGCCGACGTCTTCCGCCGCCTGCTCGACACCGACCACGCCTTTTGTCTGGGCATGATGCGCGGCCTGAGCTTCTGGGTACGTGAGCTGGTGGGGCTGCTGGAAGACCTGGTACTGCGCGACGCGGTCGCGCGCGTCGCCGGCCACCTGCTGCGCCAGTCCAATGCCGATTCCAGCCGCCCGTTCACGCTGGCGGTGGCCAAGAAGGAGCTGGCCGCCCACCTCAATCTCACCAGCGAAACGCTTTCGCGCACGCTGCGTCGCATCGAGGACGCCGGCCTGATCGAGCTGATCGGCCCGCAGAAGATCCGCATCGTCGACCGCGCCCGCCTGGCGGAGCTGGCCGCCGGCCTCCCCGCCGGCGAGTTCTCCTAGCCGCCTCCGCGACCGCCCCCCAGACCCGGCTACTGCCCCTGCGCCGGCGGGCTGACCCGGCAGACGCGTTGGGCGCTCAGCACGCGGCGGGTGAGATAGTCGGTGAACGTTACGCGCACTGTGATCTCGGCGTGCGCCGGCACGCGGCCGGCCTGCCAGGGGCACTTGAAGACGTAGTGATAGGTCGCCAGCTTGCCGAACCAGTAGCGTCCCACCTCGTCGGCCGTGAAGTGATACTCGCCCAGCAGCTCGCGGCCCGACGGCTCGGCCAGATCGTAGAGCTTTATTTCCACGTCGCCGGCCACCTTGACCGCGTCACCGTCGCGGTCGATCGGCCGCAACAGGACGGTCACGCCGTCGTCGCCCGGCTGGCCGTCGTAATCCTCGCCGCCGGTGAGGGTGAGAATCTCGATCCGGGCGGGATAGAAGATGTGTTCCAGGTCGGCCTCACTCAGGCCGCGAGCCTGGGCCAGCTCGCGCTGCAGCCGCTGGCAGGTCTCCTGGCACGCCGCGTGGGCTTCGCGGCACTCGTCGATCTGTTGCTGAAGCTCGTCCACCTGGCGGCGCAGCTCGATCCGTTGCGGGTCGCCCCGCCAGCAGCCGGCCGCCAGCAGCGGCAGGCACAAACAGGCGGCAAGCAGCGACGGTCGGGCGCTCATGACCGGCTCATCTGCGGCCTGTCGGCCGCCGGTTGTTCTAGTCTTCCTCGCTGCGCAGGGCCGGCGAGGAGGGCATCAGCTCGAGAATCTTGTCGCCCAGGCCGTAGTCGACGGTCTCCTCGGCGCCCATCCACTTGTTGCGGTCGCAGTCCTTGGTGATCTGCTCGACGCTCTTGCCGGTGTGTTTGGCCAGGATTTCGTAGAGCTGGCGCTGCGTCCGCAGCATCTCGTCGAGCTCGATCTTGATGTCGGTGGCCGGCCCGCGGGCCCCGCCCAGCGGCTGGTGAATCATCACCCGCGCGTTGGGCAGCACGTAGCGTTTGCCCTTGGCGCCGGCAGCGAACAGCACCGCCGCCATGCTGGCCGCGATGCCCACCACGTAGGTGGCCACCGGACACTGGATGTACTGCATGGTGTCGTAGATGCCCATGCCGCTGTAGACCGACCCGCCGGGCGAGTTGATGTACACGTGCACGTCGGCCTTGGGGTCTTCGTTGGCCAGAAAGAGCAACTGGGCGATGATGAGGTTCGACAGCTCGGGCGTGATCTCCTCGCCCAGGAAAATGATGCGGTCCTTGAGCAACCGCGAGTAGATATCGTACGAGCGTTCGGCGCGTCCCTCGCGCTCGATGACGATCGGAACCAGGTGATAGTTGCTGCTCATGCCGGGCGTATCCTTGGCTGAAAACTGAATCGGCCGGGGTCGGACCTTGCGACCCGCGTCGCCTGCCCATTCTTCGTCGGCGGCCTGCGCCGCCGGGACTATTTCTTTTTCTTGCCGCTGGCGTCCCCTCCGAGGATCTCGTCGATCAGGCCGTATTCCTTGGCCTCGCAGGCGTCCATGTAGCGGTCACGCTCGGTGTCCTGCTCGATCTGCTCCGGGCTGCGGCCTGTCTCGGTCGCCAGGATGTCGATGAGCGTCTTCTTGACCTTCAGAATCTCCTCGGCCTGGATGCGCATGTCCGCGGCCTGGCCGCCCACCACGCCCCACGGCTGGTGGATCATCACCTTGGCATGCGGCAGGGCGAAACGCTTGCCCTTGGTGCCGGCCGCCAGGATCACCGCCGCCCCGCTGCTGGCCGCCCCGACGCAATAGGTGGCGATGTCGCAGTTGAGGAACTTCATGGTGTCGTAGATGGCCAGCGTGTCGTCGATATCGCCACCGGGACAGTTGATGTACAGGTGGATGTCCTGGTCGCGCTTGACCGACTGCAGATAGAGCATGCTCTTGATGACGTGCGAGCAAACCGTGCTGCTGTTTATGGTTATGCGCGGATCGAGCGGCAGGTCGAGAAAGATGATGCGGTTGTCGAGAAGCATCTCGTTGAGGCCCATCTGCCGCCAGTTCTGATACTGCGGCCCCTGGACCCGCGGACGCTCGATTTCAGGCCAATAGGGCAGTGGCATTGACTCTCCTCTGACATATCTCGGCCGCCAGGCGCTGCGCGCGCCATCCGCGGCGTCACCCCACGTTGGCTTTCCTTGCCGCGACGGCCGGCCCGGACCGGCCGCTACTTCTGCTGCTTCTCACCCTCTGGCTGCTTGGCCTGCTTCCCGGTTGTCTCGGCCTTCTCGGGCTGCCGGCCTTACTCTTCTGAATCGGACGTTTGCTGGTCCGAGTCCTTCTCCACCTCCTCGATTTGCGCGTCCGCGACCAGCCGCTCGATGCACTTGCCCTCGCGGATGGTATCGACCAGCTCGGAGAGCATCCCCTGGGCATAGAGCATGTCACGCATGCGATCGAAGCGGCGGTTGTAGAGCCGGGCCATGTAGGCGATCTCGCTGTTGATCTCCTCGTCGGTCACCTCGACGCCCAGCTCCTCGGCCACCTTCTCCATGATGAACTGCAGCTTCAACTCGCGGGCCACCTGCTCGCGGGCGCTGCTGCGCAGATCGTCGATGCGCGCCTGGATCTCGCCGTCGGGCATGCCCATCTGCCGCAGGTCGATGATCCGCCGCACCACCGCACGCTCCACCTGCCGCGCCGAGAGCTTCTCGGGCAGCTCCAGCTCCGTGTTCTCCAGCAGATAGTCAACCACCTGCTCGCGCTTGGCCCGCCGCACCAGGCGCTCGCGCTCCTCGGCCATCTCGTCCCGCAGAAAATCGCGCAGCTCATCGACCGATTCGGCCCCTGACTCTTCGGCCAGTTGCTCCGGCGTAATCGGCACCAGCCGCTTGATCTCGCGCACGGTGATTTCAACCTGGCCGGCCTTGCCGCGCAGCTCGGTACGCTCGTAATCGTCGGGTATCTGGCAGTCGACGGTGACGGCCTGGTCGATCCTGGCGCCGTCCAGCTTGTCGCCCAGATCGTCGAGCAGCACGCCCTGAATTACCGCCGGCCGCGCGCCCAGCTCGACGTTCTGCTCGCTGACGATCTCCTGGCCGTCGACGGTCAGCTTCACGTCGGCGATGATCACGTCGCCCTTGCGGGCCGGCCCGTCAGCCACCGGCTCGAGACGGCCGCGCACCTTGCACTGCCGCTCGATGGTCTCGTCGATCATCTCGTCGGTGATCTCGAACTTGGGGACCTTGACCTGGATACCCTTGAGGTTGGGCAGCTCGAAGTCCGGCTTGATCTCCACTTCGCACTGGTAGCTGAAGTCGCCGCTGGCCGGCAGGCTGATGTGCGTGAGGGCCTCGTCGACCTCCATCAGCTTCTCCCCGGCGTCGGTCTCGATGCACAGCAGCGGATCGCCCAGCGTCTCCAGTTCGAGCTTGTCGACCGCCGCGTAGTACGACTGGCCCAGAATCATGGTCTTGAGCGATTCGCGCACGTCGCTGCCGAAGCGCTTCTGCACCAGCGGCAACGGGGCCCGCCCCTTGCGGAAGCCCGGCACGACCGCATCGGCCCGCAGCTCCTTGAAGTTCTGCTCGAGATGCTTCGCGATGATGTCTTCCGGCACCGTAACGGTCAGCCGCTTGCGCAGCGGCCCGATGTCCTCGTCCGACACCTGCACCTTCTCTTTGAGCTCCTCGAGCAACTGCTCGGCTTCCTCGTCGGCGCGCTCGAGCAGTTCCGCCTCGCTCGCGTCACCGGTCACGCCGGGAATGGTCATCGTCGTTCTCCTCTTGTATCTGGCGCTGACGTCCGCGCGCCCGGCGATTCGGGCCGCGTCTTCGCCCTGGCTGGTGCTCGAACCCGGCCGCTAGAAGCCGAAGCCGCCCAACAGCGACGAAAAACCGCCGGTAGAACCCAGCAGGCTGCTGGTGTCACCGCCCATCAGGACGTTGATCAGCACGCTGATCCAGGTCAGGATGAACTGGAACAACAGCGAATTCCAGTCGATCCCCATCGCGGCCTGCAGCACGCCCAGCATGACGCCGCCGGCCAGCACCGGCCGCAGTCTGTACATCAGCCTGTTCATCTCTCGCTGCTCCTCGACGCCCCGCCCCCCGAGCCGCCGCCGGCCGCTCGGCGCAGGGACCGTCCGTGTCCTCGGGCCAGTCCAAACCCGACCCGCTCTGAGCTTACGTTAGGCCCTGGCATACCGGTGTCAAGCGCCACGACACCCCCACTATCGGCCGACCGCTCCCTCCGGCCCGAGCCGACCTCGCCCATGCTGCTCACATGCCGCAGGGCGCAATCCTTGCGCCCGCCGACGCCCCCGCGCCCGTCATGAACGACCAGGCGAAGCGCCCCGGCGCGGGTCGTTGTTAAGCGGCGATTGTGCCGATAGAGTACCGGCTTCGGGTCGGTTCCGGCCCCAGGCCAAGACCGTCGATTCACCGCGTTCGCAAGGTTGCAGCCGGCAGGAGATCCTGCAAATGACGCCTGAAGATGTGCTCAAGCTCGCCGAGGAGAAGGCCGTCCAGTTCGTTGATCTGCGCTTCCTCGACTTCCCCGGCCTCTGGCAGCACCTGACCGTGCCGGTCGAGGAGCTTACCCTCAAGTCCTTCGAGGACGGCTTCGGCTTCGACGGCTCGTCGATCCGCGGCTGGCAGGCCATCAATGAATCCGACATGCTCATCATCCCGGTGCCCAGCACCGCCATCATCGACCCCTTCTGCCAGCACACCACCCTGTCGATGATCTGCGACATCCAGGATCCCCTCACCCGGCAGCGCTACTCGCGCGACCCGCGTTCGGTGGCCCGCAAGGCCGCCGACTACATGCGCTCCACCGGCATCGCCGACACGGCCTATTTCGGCCCCGAGCTGGAGTTCTTCATCTTCGACCACGTGCGCTACGACCAGGGCATGAACTACGCCCACTACGCGGTCGACTCGGCCGAGGGCGTCTGGCGCCGCGGCAGCAGCGAGCCCGACAACCTCGGCAACCAGCTCCGCGCCAAGGAGGGCTACTTCCCTTGCCCGCCGGCCGACACCATGCACAACCTGCGCAGCGAAATGGTCACCGTGCTCGAACAGTGCGGAATCAAGGTCGAGACGCACCACCACGAAGTAGCCACCGGCGGCCAGGCCGAGATCGACATGCGCTTCGACAAGCTGGTCGAGATGGGCGACAAGGTGATGCTGTACAAGTACATCGTCAAGAACGTCGCCGCCCGGCACGGCAAGGTGGTCACCTTCATGCCCAAGCCGCTGTTCGAAGACAACGGCAGCGGCATGCACACCCACTTCTCGCTGTGGAAAGGCGACACCCCGCTGTTCTACGGCGACAAGTACGCCGAGCTGTCGGAAATCGGTCTGTGGGCCATCGGCGGGCTGATCAAGCACGCCGGCGCCGTGCTGGCCTTCACCAACCCCACCACCAGCAGCTATAAGCGTCTGGTCCCCGGCTACGAGGCCCCCACC
>CAZRSM010000327.1:0-9630 GCA_964602755.1 uncultured Planctomycetales bacterium | reverse complement strand
GCCCACCGCGAACCCCCTCACCCGCAGATGTCCGCCGGGGTGGCATCCACGAGGCGCACGAGGTCGGCCGTCGCCAGCTCGATGAGCACGCCCCGCCGGCCGCCGTTGACCACGATCCGTTCCAACAGCAGCAGCGTCTCTTCGATCACGGTGGGGAGTTTGCGCCGCGTCGCCAGCGGGCTGATGCCGCCGATGCGATAGCCGGTGGCCTTCTCGGCCTGGGCCGTTTCGGCCAGGTCGGCATGACGCACGCCGATGGCCTTGGCCATGCGTTTCGGGTCGAACCGCTGGTCGCCGGGCACGATCGCCAGCCACAGCGCGCCGGCGTCGGCCCGCACCACCAGTGTCTTGCACACCATCTCCAGCGGCCGGCCCACGGCCTCGGCCGCCGCCTCGGCCCCGATCCGCTCGTACTCGTATTCGAGCACCTCGAAGGGCACCTGCTGACGGCGTAACCACTTGATGGCGTTGGTTTCCGACATCGCCCGCCTACGGCCAGTAGGCCGCCACCGCGATGATGATCCAGATCAGCGCGCCGACGGCCAGCTTGATGACCCGTCCGGCCAGCGTACCTACACCGGCGCCGACCCCGGACTTGGCCGACTCGCCGAACTTGCGTCCTGTCGCCAGCTCCAGCGCCGCCGCCCCGATGGCAGCCCCGCCGCAGGCCCCGATCAGCGTTCCGACCAGCGGGATCGGGATCACGAAGCTGCCCACGACCGCGCCGACCAGGCCGCCGACCAGTGCCCCCACCGAGCCCCAGCGCGTGCCGCCGGCCTTTTGCGAGCCGACCATGCCGGTGACGAACTCGGCGATTTCGGCCGCCGCCGCGAGCACCACGATCGCGATCAGCACGCCGGCGCTGAAGATGTCCTGCTGGTCGCCGCGCCACCATTCCAGCGCGATGGCCCCGGCCACCATCAGCCACAGGCCGGGCAGGCCGGCCACCACCGTCGCCAGCCAGACGGCGTTGAGCAGTACCAGCAGTGTCGCCCAGAGGTATTCCATCGTCGCGGCTGTGGCGCTACGCCTCGGGCGGCGCGGCCTTCTTGTCGTCCTTGAACAGCAACAGGAACGCTACGGCGACCACGGCCGCCATGATGCACGGCACCAGCCAGATGGTCTGCCAGTCGTGGGCCTTCAGCAGCAGCTCGCTGGCCTGGTTCCACAGCGACTGGGCCTCGGGACCGGCGGCCTGGGCGGCCGCTTCGCGCAGCTTCCCGGCCTGCTCGGTCAGCGCCGCGACTTGGGGCGACGCGAACGCATTGACCAGCCGGCCGATGACCTGGGCTCCGATCAGCATGCCCAGCCCCTGCGTGATGAGCACCAGAAAGCCCTGGGCCTGTCCGCGGATCTTCTCGTGGGCCTTCTGGTCGACGTAGATGAAGCCGGTGACGAAGTAGAAGTCATAGCAGATGCCGTGCAGCAGGATGCCGGCCATGATCATCCAGAACACGCCCTGGTCGGCGGCGGCGGAGAACAGCCCGTAGCGCAGCACCCAGGCGAACATCCCGATCAGCAGCATCTTCTTGACGCCCAGCCGCACGAAGAACAGCGGCATCGCCACCATGAAAAACACCTCGGTCCACTGGCCGAACGACATGTTGTAGGCCGGGTTGCGGAAGCCGGCCGCGTCGGCGAAGACCGGAGCATAGTTGTAGTAGGCCGCCAGGGGGATGCAGATCAGGAACGAGCTGACGATAAAGACGGTGAACGAACGGTCCTTCATCAGCACCAGGGCGTCGAGGCCCAGCACGTCGCGGACGGAAACCCTCTTGCCCTTCGCCGGCGGCGGCGTGTGCGGCAACAGGAAGCTGAACAACCCCAGCGCAACAGCCGCCCCGCCGGCCACGTAGAACTGCTGCGGCAGCTTGTCGGCGTCCATCAGCTTGCTGACCACGATGTTGGCCGCGATCCACCCCAGCGTGCCGAAGACGCGCACGATGGGGAACTGTTTCTCGCGGTTGGTCAGGTTGTGGAACGCCAGCGTGTTGGTCAGCCCCAGCGTGGGCATGTAGCACAGCATGTGCAGCAGCAGCACGCCGATGAACGGCCAGTGCGAGCCGCCGTCGGCCGGCGTCAGAAACGGCGCCGCGATCAGCGCCGCCCCGCCCAGCACGTGCATCGCCACCAGCACCCGCTCGGTCGAGAAGAAGCGGTCGGCCACCATGCCCAGAAAGAACGGGCTGATGATGGCGGCGATCGGTCCCACCGTGTACGCCCAGAAGATCACCTCGCCCATCTGGTGGGCGCCCATGTAGTTGCCGACCGTGACGTACCACGCCCCCCAGATGAAGAACTCCAGGAACATCATGATCGACAGGCGGGTAGTGATCAGGACCGGCTGGTGCGACGCTTGCAGATCGGTGGCAGGGGAGTGGTTGTCCATCGAAGTGTGCTCCTCCTCGCGCAGCCCACGTGCCGGGCTTCGCAGCCATATTAGCCAAACCTCGCCCGCCGGTCACACGGCTGCCCACGCCGCCCCGGCCCGCAGGGTGGGCACCGCCCACCGCTGTCGCTGTGCCCCGCGTTGTTCCAACTACGCACCGCCGCCGGCCCGCGACCGCCCGCCGGCCCGCGCCAGCCGCGCCGGCAACAACCCCAGCAGTCCCACCGCCAGCACCGGCACGAAACAAGGCCAGCCGGCCGCCGGCTCAGCGGCCCCCGGCTCGGCCACGTAAAACGTCTCAGCCACCACGTCCGGCCGCGTGGTCTGCGCCGGCGGCGCCCCGTGATAGCTGATCCGCACCGCCCCCGCCTCGTCCACCTCGATCAGCGCGTATGCCCGCCGATCGCTCTCGACCATCGCAAATCCGCCGAGCCGCGCCAGCTTACGCGCCAGGTGGTGCTCGACGACCCCCAGCAGCGCTTCGGCGCCGGCGGTCCGCGGCAACGGCAACAGCAGCCAGGCGAAGCCGATCAGCGATTGCCGCATCGTCTCGATCCCCAGCGGACCGACGATCGCCTCGGCTACCGCCACCCCGTTGTGCAGCAGATAATCGCCACGCTGCCGCCGAAACCAGGCCGTCACGTCCGGGTTGTACCAGTTCGAGTGGAAATCGGTCGTCAGGAACACCACGCCGGTGATGCCCTCGGCGTCGATGAACTCCAGCAGCTCGCGCCGCTCGGCGTCATAGCCGTCCCAGCGGTCGTACGGGAAGACCCCCAGAAACGAGAAGGGCACCGGGTTGATGACGAACTTCACCCGCGCCGTCGACTCGGCCAGGCCCTGCTTGAGCCAGGCGAGCTGCTCGGAGCCCAGCATCGTCCGCGGCCGGCGCAGGAGCTCGGCGCAATCGCCGTCGTAGGTCAGCGGACCCAGAACCACGCCCAGCGGGTCGAGCTGGCTGTCGCAAGCCCGCTCCACCGACGGCTCGCGGTATTGCCGCCCGTCGAGGATGAAGAACTCCACCGTGCTGCCCCACTGGAACCGCCGATACTCGCGCCACGGATCGTCCGCCGGACCCTCGGCCAGCAGCGGCATGTACTCGAAAAACGCCCGGTACGCGTCCTCGATCTGCTCGCGCGGCAAATTGGGATCGGTGCCGGCGTAGTCGTTTTCCACCTCGTGATCGTCCCAGGCGGCCCACACGCCCATCGTCGCCAGCAGGCGCTGCATGTGCGGATCGCGCCGAATCTCGCGGTATTTCTCGCGATACTGCGCCAGCGTCCGGGCCACGCCGGCCGCGCTGTCGGCGTCGTCGGCGTAGATCGTGTCGCCCAGCCACACGAAGAAGTCGGCCCCTTCCTCGGCCGCCCG
Organism: uncultured Planctomycetales bacterium; assembly: GCA_964602755.1. Lineage (GTDB taxonomy): Bacteria > Planctomycetota > Phycisphaerae > UBA1845 > Fen-1342 > JALSRY01. The sequence continues at coordinate 5,870 of CAZRSM010000327.1, read as the reverse complement.
GGCCGCCAGCCCGAACGGAGCGTACGCGCTGTTGGTATCGCCGCTGAAGACGAAGCGCACCGCCGCCGGCCGGTCGGCGGGCGGGGCCGTGCGAAACCGCCCCACGCGACTGACGCAACCCGGGTCACGCACGTCCGTGAAGCGATAGTAGTGGTCCGTCGCCGGCTCCAGCCCGCCCAGCGCCACGTGTACCGTCAGATCGTCCTCGGCCAACGCCTCGACCTCGCCGCTGGCGACCACCGTGGCGAAATCGCTCTCGCGCGCCAGCTCCCAGCGCAGCGTCGTGGCCCGATCGGCCCGCGTCCACAGCACGGCGCTGTCGCTGCGAACCTCGCCGGCGGCCACTCCCAGCTCGAAACACTGCCCCGCGACGACCTGCACCGCCACGACGCACAAACCCACGCAAAGCAGCAGGCGACGATTCATAACGTCCTGCCTTTCAAGGTGATATGTTGATAACACCAGCCAGCACGGCAGTTGTCAGATCCGCCCGCGACCGCGGGTGAGACGGGCGAGATCGCGCTGCTGGTCACGGCGTTTGATGGTCTCGCGTTTATCGTGCAGCTTCTTGCCGCGCACCAGTCCGATAAGTACCTTCACGATCCCCCGCTCGTTGAAGTACATCTTCAGCGGCACCAGCGTCAGGCCCTTCTGCGTCACCTTGCCCGCCAGCTTGCGAATCTCGCGGCGGTGCAGCAGCAGCTTGCGCTCGCGCGTCGGCTCGTGCTGGGCGTAACCTGCTTGAGGATAAGGAGATATGTTGCACGACCGCAGAAAGACCTCCCCGTCGCGGATCACCGCGTAGGCCTCCTCGAGCGAGGCTTTCCCGTTGCGCAAGCTCTTGACCTCACTGCCAGTTAGGGCAATACCGGCCTCGACCTGCTCCAGTATCTCGTAGTTGAAGCGGGCCTTCTTGTTGCGGATCACCGGTGTTGGCGGCACCTTGGCGCTCATCGCGGTTTTTTAGTCTACTGCCGCGATTGGGCCCCGCAACCGCGAAAACACGATAGACTATAAGTGTGCGGCGGATGCACACACCGGCGCAGAGGCCCGCACGGGAGCGTGCATGACGCGGGATGAAGAAGCCAGGGTGATTGCCCGTGCCAAACGCGGGCACGCGGACGCCTTCCGCGAACTGGTGGAGGCGTACAAGGAACGCTTGTTCGCCTTCGTCTGGCGGATGGTGCGCAATCATCACGAGGCGGAGGACTTGTGCCAGGCGGCTTTCGTCAAGGCTTACGAGTCGCTCGACAGCTACAGCTCGAACTACGCCTTCAGCACCTGGCTCTTCACCATCGCTTACCGCCTGTGCCTCAACAGCATGCGGAAAAAGAAGGCCCTGTCGGGCGAAACCGACTTTTCCCACATCGGTGACGGCAGCGCCGATGCGGCCATGAAAGTAGCCAACAGCGAGGAGGCCCGGCGACTGAGAGACCTGATCTGGAATGCCGTCGATCGGCTCTCGCCGCCCCAGAAGAGCGCCATCCTGCTGTTCTATCGCGAGGGTAAGAGTTGTCAGGAGATCGGGACAGTCTTGGGAATCCCGGCGGTGACGGTCAAGAGCCACCTGCACCGCGGCCGGGCCAGGCTGCGCGAACTCCTCAGCGCCGAGCTGGTGGAGGACTGGCTGGCGGTCAGACACCTGAGCGATTCGTCATCCGCCTGAGGTGCGGGCCCAGTGCAGGACGTGTGGTCATGAACTGCTCGGAAGCCGAACAACTGTTCGATGCTTATCTCGACGACGAGCTTTCCGGCTCGATCCGCCTCGAGTTCGATGCGCACCGTCTGCGCTGCCCCGTCTGCCAGCAGAAGCTGGCCATGATGGAAGCCTGCGAGCACATCCTCTCGCGCGATGGGCGCATGCCCGAACTGTCCGACGACTTCACCGAGCGCGTGATGGGCCACATCGCTCAGACGCGCACCCGGCCGGCCCGGCGCCGCCGGCGCCTGGTGCTCTACGGTCTCCAGGCCGCCGCTGTGCTGGTCTTCGCCGTGGTGGTCGCCGGCTTCTGGAAGCCCCGGCAGGCTCCCCGGCCCGAAAAAATCGTCGCCGCCCAGCAGCAGGAGTTCCTCGAAAAGGTCGACCATGCCATCGAAACCAAGGACCGCGACGAACTTCTGCGGGCCATGAGCAGCCGCGCCGACCAGTTGGCGGCCGGCCCGGCCAATCTCCAGGTCGACTTCCAGCGCGACGTCGACAACCTGGTGCGGCTGGCCAGGACTTCGCTGATCGACCAGATTTTCGCGCTGCCCGAGGCCATCCCGCGCAGCCCGCTCGAATACTTCATGCAGATCTTCTCGCCCGGCAGCCCCACGCCCGCCGGCGAGCCGGACGGCCAGCCGGCCCCGCCCGCCGACGAGTCGTTCTCGCTGTAGACGCCACCCGCCCGCTTTCGGCGAGCCGCTGACTACCGCTCCCGTTGGAGCTAAACTGCGCAGCCGTGAACCCCGCCTGCACAACCCGAAACCGGACCATCCGCCTTGCGGCGCTGTGGCTGACAATATCGGTCGTCGCCGCCGGCGGTGCTGCGCAGCCGGCTGATTCGCTGGCCCGCCACGTGCCGGCCGAGGTCGGCCTGTTCGTCGAGCTGCGCCAGTGCGACCAGTTGTTGGCCGACCTGACCGAACCGCAGCTCTGGACCACGCTGGCCGAGCTGGCCGGCCAGCCCGCCCGGCCCGAAGACGTCACCCGTTGGCGCAGCCGAATCCGCAACACCGTCCGCATGGAGCCGGAGCAGGCCATCCGCGTGCTCTTCGCCGGCGGCGTGGCCTTCATCGGCGAGGGACCCGGCCGCGCCCAGGACGCCGTCGTCGTCTGCCGACCCGGCCCCGACGTCAGGATCGACGAACTGCTCGAAAAATGGCAGGCCGTGCGCCTGCCCGAACGCGGCGAGCCGCCCACCTACCGCCTGCTGAGCAACATCGGCGTCATTCACCACGACGGCCTGCTCTACTTCGGCGACCTGCTGCCGGCCGAGGGCCTGCTGCGGCGTGTGGCGCGCTTCATCCGCGACGGCCAGCGCGCTCCGCTGGCCGACGATCCGGCCTACCGCGCCCTGCTGGGTCGCGCCGCACCGCGGCCGGTGGGCGTGGTTTTCGCCCGCATGGCCAGCGCCGCGCCGCTGCTGGTGCCCAACGTGACCGCCTCCACCCGGCCCGCCACGCAGCCCGTGCGCAGCGGGCGCCTGCCCGACCTGCCCGGACCGCTGCACCACGCCCGCAACATCCTGATCTCGCTGCACCGCGACCGCACGCTGCTGCATTTTTCGCTGCTGGGCGATGGCCGCGACGCCCACGCCGCCGCCGGCACCGGCCTGGAATACCTGCCGCGCCTGCCGTTGCGCACGCTGCTGGCCTGGGAAGGGCACCTGGATTACCGCCGCCTGCCGGAGGCCCTGACCGCCGTCTCGGGCCGCGAGGGCTGGGCCGCGGTGCTCCAGCTCGACCAGCAGGACGAGCTGCTCGGCCAGCTCGTCGCCGCCCTGGGCACCGATACCTGCGTGGCCATCGGGCCGGTCTTCCCGGCCCGGCGTCCGGCCGACGCGCCGCCCCTGCCGGCCGCCGCCGCGCTGGTGGCCGTGCGCGATTCCGGGCAGGCCCGCGCGGCCTTGCGAGAGATTGCCGAGCTGTGCATCGCCGGCTATGCGGTCTTCGCCCTGGCCAACGGCGCCCCGCCGCTGACCGGCGTCGAGCAGCGCCGCGTCGCCGGCCACGACGCCTGGCTGATCGATCTGACGCCGCTGCTCAAACAGACCGCCCGCCAGGCGATCGGCGAATTGCACCTGTGCTGGGCGGTCACCGACGACACGTTGGTCGTTGCCAGCCACCTGCAGTGGCTCGAACGACTGCTGGCGGCCCGCAGCGGGCATGGTCGGTTGCTGGCCCAGACGTTGGCGATCGCTCCCGCCCGTCCTGGTCCACAGAGCACCGCCGGCCTGGTCGTGCAAACCGGCCCCATCGCCGATATGGGACAGGCCTGGCTCGACCACCTCAGGCGCATCAAGCCCGAGGTCTTCGACGAGCGCTACTGGCGCGACCACCAGCCCTACGGCCGCCAACCGATGCTGGGCATCAACGTCACCGTCGACGCCGCTCATCGGCGGCTGCGGATCAACCAGGTCTTCAAGGGTCAGCCGGCCGAGGGACGCCTGCGCGTCGGCGACTACATCGTGGGCCACGACAACCGCCGCTTCGCCACCGACGACATGATCTCCGAAATACGGGCGGCCATCCGCAACCGCCCGCACGCCCGCTGGATGGAGCTGCTGATCGAGCGCAACGGCGTGACGCTGCGCAAGCGCATTCCGCTGCCGCTGTTCAATCCGATCGAGATGCTCCAGCGCGTGGTGGCGATGGGGCACCTGGCCCAGCGCAGCGTCTACTTCGACGACCACCCCAACCCCGGCGCCGTGGGCTACCTGACGATCGAACTCCGCCGCGCCGGCGAAAAACTCTTCGAGCTGCGCCCCCCGGCCAGCCCCGCCCCGTCACCATAGCACCGGCCGGAAACACGCCGGCGGCACCGCCAATCGTCCCCCCTTCCAGGGGGGACTTACAGGGGGGTCAGAGCCAACGAACACGTGCCGCCGGCGGAAAGCCGCGCCGCCGAACAATTCGCCATTCGGCATTCGCTGCCGCGACCCTTTCCCCCGCCCCTCCCCGCGAGGGAGGGGAAACCAGCGGCCCGCGCGTCGCAGACCACCGGGGTCGCCTGGTCGCGCTCCGCGCCTGTGCCCGGTGCGGGCCGGCCGCGGAGGTTGCCCGCGCTATGCGCTGTTGCCCGCGACGGTCTGCGTCACGATGCACGCGTCCTGGATCGAATGCCCCGTCATGCGTGCCAGGCGCACCTCGCGACTGGCCCGCTGGGGCAGGTTGGCGTTGGTGACCGTCAGCCGGTCACGCAGGTGATTGAGCGCCACGATCAGGTCGTCGCAGGACCACGCCCGCCGCGCCGGCGTGGCCGTCGGCATCAGCGTCGTGACCACGTTCTCCTCGCCGTAGATCCCGCACACCCCCTGCGGGCCGGCCGGCACCACCAGCTCGACCAGGTCCATCCAACGTCGCGGCTGCACCGCCTCCAGCGGACTGCTGCTCTGATAAACCAGCCACCAGTCCTCCGGCTGCGACAGCTCGACGCGGTAAAGCCTGCCCGCCACCGTGGCGACGTACAGCACGTCGTCCAGCACCGCCACCACCTGGATCACGTCGTCGGCACTCGCCAGCGTCGCCAGTTCGCCCGCCTCTGTCCGCCAGACGTGCAGGCAATCGTCGGCCGCGAACAGCAGCCGCCCGTCGGCCAGCGCCGCCGCCGCGCGCACGCGCCGCGGAACGCCGCTTTCGGGCACCAGTATCGGCCGCGGCTGGCCCGGGTCGCCCAGCGGCCAGCTCCAGCACCCCAGTTGCGAGCTGGTGGCGTAGAGCCACTCGCCGATCACCACCGCCGCGTTGAAGCCCGTGGTCGGCGTGATTTCGCCGGCGGCCCGGTAGCAGCCCATCATCTGGCCGCTGTCGGCGTCCAGCAGCCACAGCCCCGCCGCCGCCCCCACCAGCAGCCGATCGCCCGGCTGGTCGTAGGCCACCGAACGCAGGTGCCCCAGGTCGTCGGTCAGCCTCACCCGCCGGCGCACGTTTTCCGGCTCGAGCGGATCGAGCCACAGAACCTCGTCGCCGCAGATGGCCACGATGGCCCGCGCCACGATCCGGTCGGGCGTGATGCGCCACAGGTTCTGCAACAGCCGCCCGCGCTGGTCGGGCGAGAGCGCCGGCAACAGTTCGTGCCAGCGGCTGTCGCTCTCGTCGGCCGCCTGCCGCAGCTTCTCCAGCAGGCCGCCCAGGTCGTCAAGCCGCCGCCGCGTGGCCGCCAGGGCCGC